>JBAPYD010000211.1:0-6336 GCA_049284555.1 Chromatiaceae bacterium
GGGATCCTGGAGGCCCAGGTCGGCGCCCGGGTCCCGGTGCTGCGGGAGGAGGCCCCCGGGTCCGGGAACCCGCGGGACCTCTTCGGCTACACGCCCAACTACCTGCCGATACGCATCGAACCGGACCCGGCGGCACCGCCGGTGGGTGAGATCCTGGAGACGCGGATCCTCGGCACGACGCCCGACGGCGCCCTGCTCCTCGGCCGACGCATATCAGCCGCGTAGGTCGGGCTTCAGCCCGACCTGCCCCAGCCCTACAGCCCTCCGGACAGATGGGCCCCGCGCTCCGCCTCGATGGCGTCGGCGATGTAGGAGAGCGAGAGGCCGAACTCCCGCGTCCAGCTGAGCTCGATGTGCCAGGTATCAGCGGGATGCCACACATGCAGGGCGCGCCCCTCGCCCCGACGGATGGAGGCCAGACGCCGCCCCGGCGTCGTGGCCTGCTCGGGGAAGCGGCTCTGGTCCTCGCCCGGACCGTACTTCTGCCGCAGCAGGTTGTAGATCTCGTCGAAGCGCAGCTGGGTCTCGACCCGGTAGCTCCGCACCACCTTGTAGATCCGCCCATCGAACGCCATGACGTAGATCTGGTCGACGTCCTCCGGGAAGACCAGCGCCAGGCTCTTGCCCTCGGTCTGCCGGGCCAGGGGCGCGGGCGTCGTCTGGGTCAGGGGGTTCACGTCGCCCCCCAGACAATACCGGCCGAAGACCAGCTTGAGGCAGGGTTCCTCCGCGGAGACCCGCCCCGGGGTCCACCACACCACCAGCATCAGCAGCAGAAACGACGCCCGGGCGACGCTGCGCAGGCTCGGCCGGGCTAACGGGTGGACGGGGACCAAGGCGAGCTCCCTCAATCGAGCTGAAGGGCCAGGTCGGGAACCGAGGGGGGCACGGCGGGCTCCGCCGGGGCCTCGACCTCCAGCGGCGGCAGAGGCAACCGCTCCAGCCGCACGACGGAGCGCCACAGGCGGGTCATGAGACCATGGGTGCCGACGGGACAGCCGCTGGTCCAGAACCGCTCGGTGCCGGGCCGGCCGGCGGGGGCCAGGAGGTCGATCGACTCCAGACGACGCCGCACCTGACGGGCCACCGCGGCCCCCGAGTCCAGTACGGCCACATCGGGGCCGGCCAGCTGGCCGATCAAGGGGACCAGGTGGGGATAGTGGGTGCAGCCGAGGACCAGAGTATCGGCCCCCCGCTCGAGGAGGGGCTGGAGATAGTCGGCGAGCAGGGCGCTCGTGTAGTCCGAGTCCAGATCCCCGGCCTCCACCCGCTCCACCAGACCCGGGCAGGGCTGCCGCATCACCTCCGCACCGGAACCGACCCGCTCCATCAGGAGGGAGAAGTTGTGGCTCTCCAGGGTGCGTCGGGTGGCGAGCACACCGACGACACCGGATCGGGTCCGGGCCACCGCGGGCTTGACCGCGGGCTCCATGGCCACGATCGGGACGGAATAGCGGGTACGAAGAACGCGGGCTGCCGCGCCCGTGGCGGTGTTGCAGGCCACCACGACGGCCTTGGCCCCCTGCTCGAGCAGGAACTCGGTGATCGCCACGGAGCGCGCCTCGATGACCTCCATGGGCTTGTCCCCATAGGGGGCGTGACCGGAGTCGGCCACGTAGAGCAGGTCCTCGTGGGGGAGCGCCTCGCGGATCTCCCGAAGCACCGAAAGACCCCCGACGCCGGAGTCGAAGACCCCGATCGGCTGGTGCGCTTGGGAATGGTGGCCGCCCATGACGGCCGGAATGATACATGGGTCGGCGCCTGCCGCGCCAATTCGCTGCACGGCAGGGCCGTGAAAAAGGTCGGCGGACTGTCTACCTCGACGCCCTTTCTAACCTGACATCGAAGCTTGGCGAACAACCGCCGCGCTCGGCGGCCCTCGGCCGCCGCCGTCCCATCGGCCCCGAACGGGCGTCAGGACGCCTTCTTGTAATGATGCATGGCCTCCGCATCCCGGTAATGGACGTCAGTCCAGCACTTGGGCATGGGCTCGTCCGAGCAGAAGGCCAGCTCACTCTTGTCGAAGCTCTCCGGATCCTGGGCCTCCTCCCCATAGTGATAGCGGCCGATCACGGTGCCATGCATGGGGTTGAAGAGGTCACGCAGACTCAGGACCTCCACCATCTTGCCCGTCGTCGTGTGCTTGAGGAACATGATGTCACCTCCCACTCTTGTTCAGCCTTGCACCCTCTGCCTTAAGTATGGCATTGGCTGCCGGGCTCACAAGCCGAAGCGCGACCCGATCACCATCGGGGCGCCAGGGGAAATACCCCGTTGGAGGGCTCCTCGTTGCCCGGATGGACCGATAGAGACTGCGAGAGCACGCGGGCGAGCCTCTCGGCCCATTCGCACCGTGTAGCTCGGGCTGAGGAACGAAGCCCGACGATGAGGCCGAGGTAACCGCTTGATTGTCGGGCCTCCTGCGTCGGCCCGACCTACATCTTCAAGGCCGCTCAGCCCCCTGCCCGGCCCACTCCTCCGGCGTAAAGGTCTTGATGGAGAGTGCATGCAGCTCCCCGCTCGCGATCTGGGGCTTCACCGAGTCCATCACCAGACGCTGCTTCTTGATCGGCGTAAGGCCCGCGAAGGCCTCGCTCACCACCACCGCGTCGAAGTGGCTCCCATCCCCCGTCACCTGCACCTGGGCGCCCGGGATGCCGGCGCGGATGAGCTGCTCGACGGCTGAGGTTTCCATGCTGATCTCCTCTCGTTTGGCCGGGGCCACCGCGCCCGGCGTCGATTATCACTGTTGGCGCCAAGGTTGGGGGCGGGCGGGGCCAAGGCAAGGAGGCGGCTCCCAGGAGAACCTCCGACGGCCTCAAAGCTCATCCACGGGGCTGCGCACCGGCATCACCACAGGGCGGTTCAGCACGTGCGCGTAGATCATGGTCGTGGAGACGTCCGCGTGACCCAGAAGCTCCGGCACAGTGCGGATGTCGTAGCCCGCCTCCAGCAAATGGGTGGCGAAGAGGTCAGCGACGGGGGCAGGTCAGCGACGGGGTCTTGCAATCCAGCATGTTTCGGTTTAGCCGTGCTCTTTGAGCGAAATGGCGGATCGCCATATCGGGCATCCGCCCTACGAGCTACGAGCTTGTCGGACGATTCCAGTGACGGCTCACTTAATTCCGGTTGTCGCAAGAGAGATCGAAAAAGGGAAATCGCCCAGCCAGCGCCACAGCCAGAACCAATACCGTATTTGCACCTTTTCCGCGATCCTGCTAGGTCGTTCCAGTGCAGTATCGGTCGGGCCCGGCGTGAGGTTAGCTAAAAAGAAGACAAAGGGCACACGCTGCGCTAGACTCCAGGGATGAAAATCTTTGCGTGGAATTCGGAGAAGAATGATCTTCTCAGGGCAGAACGGGGCGTTTCCTTCGAAGATGTGGTCCTGAATATCCAGCTCGGGAACGAGGTTGATATTCTTGAACACCCGAATTAAGAGCGATATCCAGGACAGAAGATCTCCGTCGTCGTGATTGAGGACTAAGCCTACCTCGTTCCGTTCGTCGAGAACGATGAGGAAATCTTCCTGAAAACCATCATTCCCAGCCGCAAGGCGACCAAACAATATCTCGGTGACTCAGATGAGTAAGCTCGATTCTGAAGAAAAGGAAACCCTCGAAGCCTTTGAAGGCGGACAGCTCAAACGGTCAAAAGGCGCATCTGATGTAATGGCTGAACATCGAAAAATCGCGGAGGCAACTTTCAAGAAGGATGCCCGCATCAATATCCGCCTGTCTTCTCGGGATCTTCGGGCACTTCAGGCTCGCGCTCTGAAAGAAGGTATCCCTTACCAAACCTTGGTATCCAGTGTGCTCCATAAGTACGTGGATGGTCAGTTAGTGGAGAAAGCGGCTAACAAGTAGTCCCAGCAGACTCCAGACACTCCGCGGATTTGAACGCACGCTTTCGGTATTGTTCCGCGAAAGCGCCGCGTTCGTGTCCGCGCAACGGGGTCGTTGGGCACGCTGGTAACCGGATGATCTCCCCCACTCGGCTTCCGGTCCTCGCTTTGACCACTGCACTTTTGAACGCACCGCTGCCGTCGCTGGGCTGCTCTCCGTTCATCGAAGAGCATCCGCACAGTTCCTACGCAACCTTTCGCGCAAACACAGACGCCTTTGAGAGCTGCCCCGTGAGCGAGGCGACTTATCGGCACGTCGTGTCGGAATGGCTTCGCTCGCGTGCGAGCGGCTGGCCGGAGCTCACATCGCTCTCTCTCGGCCGGGCAGTCTCGTTTCCCTGGGTATCGCAGCACATCGCCGATGCGGCCCTTGAGACGCCCAGCTGGGCGGCAAAGGTCGCAGGTGCTCCCCCCGGCCGCCGGGACGCCCTGGCGGCGGGCGCCATTCGTGATCCGGAGCTTCTCCATCGTCTTGCAGTGCCCTTCGAGGGGACCGACTATGTGGTCACGGGGATTTCCTTCGAGAAGGTGCTGTATGGCAGTGCCATCGAGCATTCATCGCACAAGGACGCTGGAGCCACCAGGGCCCCGTTCGATGCTCAGCTTTGGCTGCAGCTTGGACCCAAGCGATAGAACGAGCGTTCGCCACGCGAACGACAAGCCGTTGGGTCCCAGCCATGGGGGTCACCATTTTGCTGAACGCGCTTTGCGGATCCGGGCTTGCGACAAATGGGCATAGCCCTTGGACCGAACGATTGTTTCCGGCACGGGCTAGCAACCAGAAGCTCCTGGCCCAAGTGGCGCCGCGCTCCGGTTATTGGATCTAGTGATTCGCACGACGCGTCGGCTGGTCTGGCAGCGGCCGTCCCTGGCCACTGGATCCCGGCAATCCCTGCCGGGATGACGCCAGCGCCACCCTGAGTACTCGTCGTTCCAGCAGAGCCTGCCCCGGCAGTGCCTGCCGGGGGATTGCCGGGGGGTTTCCGGAACCCAGGGGCCATGGGTAGCACGACCACAGCGGCAGAAGCTCCAGATTAGGAACAGGACGAATCAACTTGGACCAAGCTTTGACCTTGGGCATTCATTAGGGGGCCCTGACATGAAAATTTGGGTAGACGCGGATGCCTGTCCGCTAGCGATCAAGGAGATCTTGATCAGGGCCGCCGAACGCACGGGGGTGGTGGTGACCTTTGTCGCCAATCAACCGGTGCGCGTTCCCCCATCCCCCTTTCTAAAGACGCTTCAAGTCTCCAAGGGCTTTGACGTGGCGGACGCTGAGATCGTGAGAAGGCTCGGTGTCGGCGACCTGGTGATCACCAGCGATATCCCGCTGGCGGCGGAGGCCATCGACAACGGAGGGCAGGCACTCAGCCCTCGCGGCGAGCTCTTTACCAGGGAGAACATTAGAGGCCGCCTCAATATGAGGGACTTTCTGGATACCTTGCGCGCCAGCGGCATCGATACGGGCGGCCCGCCACCGCTTGGACAGGGCGAGAGGAAGGCGTTCGCCGGGCATCTCGACAGGATACTTGCCTATCGCGTCGGCAATGGATAGCGAAGCAACCCAGTTCGACCCGCCGGGCAGTTTCCGCTCCTTTGGGGGGAGGATAGCGGTCAAATGCCATCCCGGCATTGGATGTGCCCGCGCCCCGAGACGCGCGAGCCTCGGGACGCCCCAGTTCGCTCTTCTGGGGGCGTTCGCTTTGGTCTCGGGCCGTCTCTGGACCTGGCGGTATTACCGTCGATGCCTGATCCACATCGTGGCTGCCCTCGGTGTCCCTGACTTCACGACACACCAGCCGATGACGTGACCATCGCGCTCGTGGATGTCCATTACGACGGCTCGTCCGCGCGGGCGGCCTGTGTCTTGGCAGAATCCTGGGAGGCCGACTCGACGTTGGATGAACAGGTGCTTCGGATCGGGCGTGTCGAGCCCTACGAGCCCGGGAGGTTCTATCGGCGTGAGCTGCCCTGTCGGCTCGCGGTGCTTGGTCTCCTGGGGGCCGTTCCCGATGTGGTCGTCATCGACGGGTACGTGTGGCTCTCATCCGGGGAGCGGCCAGGGCTCGGCGCCCGTTTGCATGAGGCCCTGGGGAGAGGCACCGCGGTCGTCGGAATCGCGAAGACCGCGTTCTTGGGTGCGGAGAGCTCCCCGGTCGTCTCGATGGTCTATCGAGGGGGCTCACTCAGGCCCTTGTATGTGACCGCGGCGGGGATGAGTCTCGAGGTCGCCGCGGACCACGTGCGCCGAATGGCGGGTGGGCATCGAATCCCGGCGCTGGCGAGACGGGTCGATCGGCTCGCGCGGGGGGCAGGCGCCTGCGGTTTACCCTAAAAACGGCAGTTGAGGCCCATCGCGTGCCGTTCTCCGGCCGCGAAATCCACGGGAGCGGAGCAGCGATTCGTTTACGGCGGCGCGGGCAGCGGGATCGAAG
>JBAPYD010000212.1:0-9926 GCA_049284555.1 Chromatiaceae bacterium
CCCGGACCCGGCGGGGCGGCGGGGCCCGGCTCGCCGTGCGCGGCGTGAGTGGCTGGGGTCTCGCTCACAGGTCGGGGCCGATGATAATGTGCAGCCGGGTGGGCGGGATGCCTTCCCGATCCGTCCACCAGTCATCCTTGGTGAGGGCGAAGGCCACGTCGAAACGGATCTGCCCAATGGGCGAGAGCCAACGCAGCCCGACGCCGACGCTCTGGTTGTACTTCTCGACGTAGTCCGGGTCGAAGGCGTTCCCGAAGTCGGTGAACACGGCAGCGCTCCAGGGACCCTTGATCCGGCGCTCCAGCTCCAGGCTTCCCACCGCCAAATAGCGCCCGCCGACGGCCTCGTCGGTGACAGGGTCGTTGGGCCCCAGGACATCCCAGCCCCAACCGCGTATCGAGTTGTCGCCACCCGCGTAGAAACGACGGCTCGCCGGCAGGTCATCCACGCTGTTTGCCAGGGTGATTCCCAGATCCGCCCTGCCAATGAACCGGTAGTCCTCCCAGAAGCCCCGAATCCACTTGAAATCGAGTGTGGCGCTCAGATAGCTGACCTGGGAAATCAGGGCATCGGTCGTCCCCAGGATACCGTATTTGAGCCGATAACCCTTCTTCGTATAGATGGGATCGTCGCTCACCGTCTTGGCCCAGGTGATATAGGGCACCAGCTCGTTGGCGACGTTGGACTCGACATCGTTGATGGTGTAGTCCTCGTATCGATAGTCGATGCCGATGGTTTGCCTCCAGCGACCCGGGGTGACAATGGAACGGGCGAATTGGAGCGTACCGATCCAGCCCTTGTTGGTGGCGGTGTCGTAATACGTGACCTCTGGCTTGATGCTGAGGTAATCCCGCAGGGGGTCGCGGATCGGGATTCGATAGTCGAAGTTCCAGTTCGAATAATTGGGCGACAGGGTGAGCTCGGTGCGGGACTTGTGCCCCCATCGATTCCAATACCGGCGGCGCCAATCCAAGCTCAGGCGAGGACCCGTGTCGGTGGCATAGCCGCCGCCCACCCGGTACTTGTTGGGCTTGCTCCGGTGGGCGACCACCTCGATAGGAACCGTGTACCCCTCCTCGCTCTCGTCCTTGAGTGGGGTCACCTCGATCTCGTCGAAGTACTCGGTCCCAAGCAGGCGTGACTGAAGGCCCACGAGCTTGTCGGGATCGTAGACGTCCCCGGGCTTGAACCGCACGTACCGATGCAGGAAGGAATCATCCAGCAGATCCTGCTTGAAACGAACCTCTCCCAGACGGTATTGGGGGCCGGTATCGAGGTGGACCCGGACGATGGCCTCGTAGGCCACGGGGTCGATCAGGACCTGATGCTCCACCAGCTGGTAGTCGAGGTAGCCCCCCGAGGCCGCCTCGTAACGCAGATCGGACTTCGCCTTTTCGTAATCGGCGTGCAGCAGCACATCCCCGACCTTCATCGGGAACTCTTTTGGGAAGGCAGGGTTGTCCGCCCCCGGGCCGGTCACCTGGTAGTCGACGGCAGCAATCTTCACCGGCGGCCCCGGGTCCACCCGGTAGGTCGCGACCCAGGTCCCATTCGGATCGGCGGGCTCGTTGAGTGAATCCTTCACGTCCACGCGATAGAGCCCGAAGGGCGCCAGGGCCTCGCGGATCTGCTCCGGCGCCAGGCGATGCAAACCGAGGAGTCGCGGCTCACCCAGGTCCGGGTCCTTGCGCTCCTGGTAAATCGCGAGCAAGGCCAGGACGTTATCCTGCTGCTGTCCCTGAAGACCCTCCACCTTCACCTCGAGATTGAGCGCCAAGGCCTCCGCGGCGGCAAAGAACAGGACGATGGCCAAGAAAGGGGCGCACGCGCGAGGCCCGCTCCTATTCAGACCGCTCGATCTTCCGCTCACGGCCGGGGACGGGGGTCGGCGCGCACCGATTCGTTTCAGAGGAGCCACACTGGGAGACCTGGAAGCGACAGCATCGCTATGTTAACAGATGCACGTTGGGCCACCGGCTCCTCAGGAGATCCTGAGAGTCTCAGGCACGCTGAGTGAGCTCCCGCCGCAGCGCCCGAATCTCCTCACGCAACTCCCGCACCTCGGTTTCGATCTGCGCCGTATCCCGGTCGAGGGTCCGTTCGATCATCTCCCGGTCCCGGGCGATCTGATCTTCGTGCAGGGTCTGCATGGTGTCCACGATGATGCCGATGAAGAGGTTCAGCATGGTGAAGGTGGCCACCAGGATGAAGGGCACGAAGAATGCCCACGCATAGGGGTGCTCGGCCATCACCGGACGAACGATTCCCATCGACCAGCTCTCCAGGGTCATGACTTGGAAGAGGGTGTACATGGAGGCCCCCACTGAGCCGAACCACTCTGGAAAGTCCGCCCCGAAGAGACCCGTCGCCATCACGGCGAAGACATAGAACAGGATCAGCATCAGGACCGCGATGGAAGCGATGCCGGGCAGGGCCTTGAGCAGGGCCTCCACCACGAACCGAAGGCGCGGGACCATGGAGATGAGCCGCAGCACACGCAGCACCCGCAAGGCGCGCAGCACCGCCAGCGGTCCGCTCGCCGGAACCAACGCGATGCCCACGACCAGGAAATCGAAGACGTTCCAGGCCCGGCGGAAGAAGCCAAGCCCGTGCGCATAGAGCTTGAGCAGGATCTCCAGCACGAAGACCGACAGGATCAGCCGGTCGATGCCATGGAGCAGGACCCCGTAACGCGCCATCAGTGTCTGTGAGGTCTCTAACCCCAAGGTCACGGCGTTGATGAGGATCAGGGCAACGATGGCGTTCTGGATTGGACCGGACTCGATCCACTCACCGATGCGTTGACGACTCCACACGGTAAGACTCCCCTTGGAGCGGGCTCATCACCCAAATGCGACGATTGTAAAGATGCGCTTGGCCCCTGGGCCAACTGTCACACGCACGGCTTTGGAGGCGCCCTGGACAGGCCGCGTGTAGCAGTCATCGCAGGCACGGCTCGCCATGGGCCCGCGCAAGCCAGTCGAGCAGATGGGCGAGGGCGGCATCCAGGTTCTTCGAGGCGGCGGGAGAAAGGTCGCGGCCCAGCTCGAAATCATAGCCGCGAATGGCGAGCTGATAGCACCGGGGCTCCGGCCCTACCAACACCCGTTGGTACACGCTGAGGACGGCGCCGGGGGACAGGGCGTGAGTGCTGACAGGCAGGGCCGGATTCGATGCGACCGCAGCGAAGGCGAAGGGCGCCGCCCCACTCGCCGCCGCGTCGGCGAAGACCACCAGGTCCCGCTCGGCCAGATCCAGGGCGTGCTCGATCTGGAGCTGAAAGTCGGTGAGCAGCTCGACCCCGAGCGCCGCGACGACATCCCGCATCCCCTCGAGCCGCTCGATGAGCCGGGGTCCGAGGGCGTCATCGCCGCGGGAGGGGTTGCCCCAGGCCAGGATCAGGACCGGCGGTCGGGGCACGGTCGGGCTGCGACCTAGGGCGCAGCGGCAGGCCCCCGGGAGAGGCCCTCCAGGGCCCCGTCGGGGTGGCGATAGATGCGGTCCACCAGCGCGCCCGAGGCGTCCAGCAGGTCCAGCTCCAGGGGCATGCGGCCCAGGGCGTGGGTGGCGCAGGACAGGCAGGGATCGTAGGCACGGATGGCGACCTCGATCTGATTGAGCAGGGGCTCGGTGAGCTCCCGACCGTCCAGGTAGTGGGCCGCTACCTGGCGGATGGCGGTGTTCATCGCCTGATTGTTGTTGGTGGTCGACACGATCAGGTTGGCCCGGGTCACCAACCCGTCGCCGTCGATCTCGTAGTGGTGGAACAGGGTGCCCCTGGGGGCCTCCACGACCCCGACCCCCTTGCCCCGCATGTCACCCTTCAGGCGCAGCTCCGAGCCCAGCAGGTCCGAGTCCGGCAGAAGCTCGCGGATCGCCTCGGCGCAGTAGAGGAGCTCGATCAGCCGCGCCCAGTGGGTGGCGAGCGCCGCCTGGAGGGGCCTGCCCTCCCCCGCGGCGGCGAAGTCCTGGCGCTCCTGCTCGGCCAGCGGGGTATCGAACCGGTCGCAGTTGTTGACCCGGGCGAGGGGTCCCACCCGGTACCAGCCATGCTCTGGACCGAGCCGGCTGAGGAAGGGAAACTTCATGTAGCTCCAGGGCTTGATCTCCTCCCGGATCACCTGCTCATAGTCCCGGTAGTCGTGATGATCGAGCAAGGTGCCCCCCTGGGCGTCCTTCGCCCTGAGCCCCCCGTGATAGAGCTCGAAGGCACCGTCCGGTCCGATCAGCCCCAGGGTGTTGGCATCGACGGCGGCGAACCGATAGTGATAATCCCTGTTCGTCAGGAAGATGCGCTTCATGAGCTGAACGGACTGCTCCGCCCAGTCCACCATCGTGTCGATCTCAGCGGCAAGGTAGTCCCGCTCCTCGAGGCTCAGGGATTTGTTCACCCCGCCCGGAAGGGCCCCGGTGCCGTGGACCCGCTTCCCGGCGGTGACACGGATCACCTCCTGGCCGTACTTGCGCATCAGGACCCCGCGCTTCGCGATCTCGGGATGATCCTGGATGACGCCCACGATGTTGCGATGGGCGATCGCGTCGTCGAAGCCGAAGAGCAGATCCGGGGAGGACAGGTGGAAGAAGTGCAGGGCGTGGGACTGGAACGTCTGGCCCAGGTGCATGAGACGACGCACCTTCTCGGCGGTGGGGGTGAGCCTGTCGACGCCGATGAGCTGATCACAGGCCTTGGCCGCCGCCAGGTGGTGGCTCACCGGGCAGATGCCGCACAACCGTTGCACCAGCACCGGCAGCTCCCAGTAGGGCCGTCCCTGGATGAAGCGCTCGAAGCCCCGGAACTCCACGATGTGCAACCGCGCCTGCTGGACATGGTTGTCCTCGTCGAGCAGGAGCGTCACCTTGCCGTGGCCCTCGACCCGGGTCAGGGGCTCGATGCAGACGCGCCTCAGGGTCTCGGGGTGGCGGGCAGTTTCCAGCGAGCTGGTCATCATTCGAAACCTCGATAGCGAAGCGTGGCCGCGGCGCCGCGCGTCGGTTTACCTGGCCTGGGACTCAATCGTAGTGGATCTGGTCATAGGGGAAGACGATGGGCTTGCCCTCCAGGAGCTCCGTGAGGAAGGTCCAGATGGCGTCCGCAGAGGGAGGGCAGCCGGGCAGGAAGTAGTCCACCTTGACGACCTCATGGATCGGGTGAACCTTGTTCAGGAGAAGCGGTATCTCCGGATCGTTCGGGATGCCCGGATTGTGCACCCCCACCCCACCCACATAGGATTCCTCCAGGCATTCCTCGAGGCTCCACTGATTACGCATCGCCGGGATACCCCCGTTGACGGCACAGGCTCCCAGGGCCACCAGCACCTTGCAGCGGCGGCGGAACTCCCGAAGCACCTCCACGTTCTCGGCATTGGCGACCCCCCCCTCGATCAGGCCGAGATCACAGTCTCCGAGGGTCTTGATGTCCGTGATCGGGGTCTTGTCGAACTCGACCAGCTTCACGAGGTCCAGGATTCGCTCGTCGATGTCCAACAAGGACATGTGACAGCCGAAGCAGCCGCAAAGCGACGCGGTCGCGACTCGAACCTTCTCGGCCATGTCAGTCCACCTCCCCCTGTATTTCGAGCGATGCCTGTCGGTCCCCCACCAGGCTGATGGGCTCCTGGTCGTACAGGCGCCGGCCGATGGGCTGCTCATAGCCCCGATGCTTGGGGATGATGGCACCGGTGGGACACACATGGGCGGCCCGGTCGCTGGCGGCGAAGGTCGAGTCCCCCAGAAGCCCGCTTGGGGAGTCGATGACCAGATGGCTGTCCAGGCCGCGGCCGCTGATGGCGAAGACCCGCTTGCCGTCGTGGTCCCGGCTCGCGCGCACGCACAGCTCGCACAGGATGCAGCGATTGAAGTCGATGACGTAGTCGGGGTGGGAGGCGTCCACCGGCCGCTTGGGGAAGAAATGGGTGAAGTGCGGGGCCAGCATCCCGGTGTAGTAGGCGACCGCCTGGAGCTGGCAATTTCCGCTGGCCTCACAGGCGGGACAGACGTGGTTCCCCTCCACGAACAGCATCTGGAGAATGGCCCGGCGGGTCGCCTGAATGGCCTCGGAGCTCGAGTCCACCACCATGCCCTCCGCGGCGGGTGCGGTGCACGCCGACACCTGGCGGCCGCCCACGTCGACCAGGCAGACCCGGCAGCTCCCGTGGGGGGCATAGTCCGGGTTGTGGCACAGGTGCGGGATATAGACCCCGGCGGCCAAGGCCGCGTCCATGATGGTCTGGCCGGCGGTGAAGGGGATCTCCCGGCCATCGAGCTTGAAGGTCTTGCTCATGGGGTCTCCTCCATCTCAGTGATATGGGCCCCTGCGTCGTCGCGACCACTGAGCGCCCGCGCCTCGGCGAGCGCGCCATCGAGGTCGAAGGAGGGCGTGTAGTCGGCGCTGCGCAGACGCCGGCGGTAGACCTCGGGGAACTTGTCGAGGGTGTTCAGGATGTGGTTCGGGGCCGTGGACCCCAAACCGCAATAGCTCCCTTGACGCATCACGGCCCCGATCCAGCGCAGCTCCTGCAGGTCGTACGCCGAGGCGGCACCCGCGGCCACCTTTTCCACCAGGTCGCGCAACAGGGCCCCCCCCACCCGACACGGGGTGCAGAAGCCGCACGACTCATGGGCGAAGAAGCCGGCAAAGTTGCGCACCATGTCGAGCAGGTCGCGGCTGCGGTCGAAGACCATGAAGGAGCCGGCGGTGGGCACATCCTCGAAGGCAATGATGCGGTCGAATTCGGAAGGCGCCAGGGTCGCACCAGCGGCCCCCGAGATCTGGACGGCCTGGGTATCCTGGGCGCCGCAATCGGCCAGCACTCGGTGCACCGGGGTTCCAAAGGGATACTCGTAGATGCCCGGACGGGCACAGTCACCACTCACCGACAGGATCTTGCTACCGGCGGACTTGTCGGTCCCCTCGCTTCTCAGCCAATAGCCGCCCCATTGCACCACCCGGGCGGCGGCGAGGAAGGTCTCCACGTTGTTGACGACCGTGGGCCTATCCTTGAAGCCACTGGTGACCGGAAAGGGGGGGCGCTTGCGGGTGACACCGCGCTTGCCCTCAAGGGACTCGATGAGGGCGGATTCCTCTCCGCAGATGTAGGCCCCGGCCCCGAGGTGGATCTCGACATCGAAGTCGAAGCCTGGCTCACCCAGGATCCCCGGCCCGAGCAGACCCTGGGCGCGACGTCGTGCCAGCACGGCCTCGAGGTGGGGCACCAGGTAACGGTACTCGCCCCGCAGGTAGACAAATCCCCGCCGCGCCCCGATCACCCCGGCGCAGATGGTCATACCCTCGATCACCAGATCGGTGTAGCTGGTGAGGAGCACCCGGTCCTTGAAGGTGCCGGGCTCGCCCTCGTCCGCGTTGCAGACGACATAGCGCTCGACCTTGGGATCCCCGTGGAACGCCTCGCGGCAGAAGCGCCATTTGAGGGCGGTGGTGAATCCAGCACCCCCGCGGCCGCGCAAGCCGGAGCGTTCGATCTCGGCAAGGGCGGCATCCGCCCCCTTCTCCAGAAGGATGCGCAGACCCGCGCCCTCTGTCACGCGATTGCTCAAGAGCAGGCCGGGACGCCGGATGTTGTCCTCGACCCGGAAATACTCGCCTGGCCACTGGGACAACGGCGCCCCCTGCTCGACCAGGTCGGCGATACGGTCCACCCGTTGGGGATCCAGCGCCGTCAACGCCTGCCCGTTCACCAGAAGCGCTGGGCCCTGGTCACACATACCGGTGCATGAGGTGTATCCCAGCGACACCCGCCCATCCGCCCGGGTCTCTCCCGGCACCACGCCCAGGCGCTCGGCAAGCAGGGCCATGAGGCGTTGGTTGCCCAGCATCCGATCCGTGATGTTGTCGGAGAACAGGATGTCGAAGGCGCCCCGCGGACGCTCGTACAGGAAGGCGTAGAAGGCGATCGCCGACCGGATCTGGGTGCGGGTGACGTCCAGTTCCTCCGCCAGGGTCTCCACCGCGGCCTCCGGGACATAGCCGAAGCGATGCTGTACGGCGATCAGGTGCTGGAGCAGGTGCTCGGGGACCCGATCTCCCGACGCCAGGGATTCGATGACGAACTCCCTTGCCTCTAGAGCGGCTCCTGCTTCGGGCCTTGGGGCGGAGGCTTGGCTCATGACGGACACCTCTGCTTGCGGAACATTCTCGGGACTCCAAGTATAAGGGCGTCCGGCATCCGCGGGCGCGGCACATCCTCGACTCGTTGGTCCCCAACACCCCGATCACGGGTGGCTTCGTGACTGACGAAATCCCAGCGGCAGCCCCTTGACAACCGCGATTTCGGCCTCTACTTTACATAATGCAGGCGCCCGACAGGGGCCTGCCAACGAGGCGGTTCGAAAGAACGCCCCTTCACCATATTGCTCAACACGAGGATATGTCCATGACTACGATTGACTTTTCACCCCTGTTCCGCTCCATGATCGGGTTCGATCGGCTCTCCAACGCCTTGGAGACCGCCTATCGGTCGGAGCCAGGTGGCTACCCCCCCTACAACATCGAGGTGAGCGGTGAGAATGACTACCGCATCACGATGGCGGTGGCCGGCTTTGCCGAGAAAGACCTTTCGATCGAGGTCAAGGAGAACATCCTGACAGTATTGGGCGGTCGCGCGGAGGAATCGGAGCGGCCTGAGACCCGCTATCTGTATCGCGGGATCGCCAATCGCAGCTTCGAGCGCAAGTTCCAGCTCGCCGACTACGTCAGGGTGGTTGATGCGCGGCTGGAGAACGGGCTGCTGCACGTGGATCTGCGGCGCGAGATCCCGGAGGCCATGAAGCCCCGCCGGATCGAGATCCGCGGTACCGAGATGAAGCCCGCGATCGAGGCCGAGAAGGCCAAGGCCGCTGCCTGATCCCCTGATCCTGTAAGTCGTTTCGGGTAAAAGCAAGGGCCAGGCTTACGCCTGGCCCGTTGCGTCTTGGACTCCTGACAGGAGACCGGGGCGGACCGCCCCGGCAGTCGGAATCCGTTACTCGGCCTTCATCCCCTCGACCGTGATCTCAACCCGGCGATTCGGCTGGAGGCACTCGATCAGGGCGGCGCGGCTGCCAGCCCCGGCGCACTCGGCCTCGGTCACCTTCAGCTGGCTCTCACCATACCCGATGGCACTGATGCGATTGCTCGGGACGCCCTCGGTCACGAGCTGATTGGCCACGGTATTGGCCCGACGCTCCGAGAGATCCTGGTTGAAGGCCTCGGATCCAATCGGATCGGTGTGGCCAGCCACCCGCACGTTGGTGTAGTCGGTCGTCTCGCCCAGGTCGCGGGCGAAGTTGCTGACGGTGTTGACGCCGGTCGGGGACAGGGTGTCCTTGTTGAAGCCGAAGAGCGTGTCGGCGGAGAGCTCGAAGGTGCGCGTGACGGGGGCCGGCTTGTACTTGGCCCCGATCGGGATGTAGATCCCGGCGGTCACGAGCCAGTCGCCGAAGTCGGAGGTGCTGCGATAGCCCCCTGAATTGTCGTCATAGCGATACCGCCCGTCCAACCGGAAGGAGAGGTTGTCGCCCATGGGGACCAGGATGCCGGCTCCCGCCTCGGCCATGAAGCTCCAATCGGTACCGCTCTTGCACCCACCCACGACATTGGCGGGGGTGTAGTCGCAATCGAAGTTGTCCTGGATGGCACCGAGCCCGGCGAGCAGGAAGGGCTGCACGGCACCACGGCTGAAGAAGAAGAGGCCGTCCAGACCGACATCACCGATCGAGAAATCCCCCGTCCCGATGTAGCCCAACCTGTCAACCCGATTGAATAAATCCTCGGCCTGGCTCCGTGTCAGATCGGCGGGATTCTGGGTCGATAGATTGGTGTAGGTCATGCGCAGCTCGAGATTGAGCCACTCGTTGATGGGTTTGCCGACGGCGAACCCCCAGCCGACCCCGTCGTTCGTCCCGCGGTCCTCGTCGGCCCAGGTGTAGGA
>JBAPYD010000213.1:0-10913 GCA_049284555.1 Chromatiaceae bacterium
CGGCCCCCGAGGACGCGGGTGACTGGCTGGTGGTCCGCGGTGCCCGGCTGCACAACCTGAAGGGCTTCACGGTCCGCCTGCCCCTACGGCGGCTGGTGGTCGTCACCGGGGTCTCGGGCTCCGGTAAGTCCACACTGGTGCGGGAGGTCCTGGTGCCAGGCGTCAAGTCCCTGATCGCCGCCCAGGACCAAGCGGCGGGGGGTTCCCGCCGCCGAGGCGAGCCCCCTCGATCCAGTGCCCGCCCGGCCCTGCGGGGCTGCGATGGTCTCACCGGCTGGAAGTCCCTGGCCCGGGTCCTGGAGGTGGACCAGACCCCCATCGGCAAGACCCCCCGCTCCTGCCCCGCCACCTACGTGGGCTTCTGGGACCCCATCCGCCGGCTGTTCGCCGCGACCCCGGAGGCACGCATGCTCGGCTGGGGACCGGCCCGCTTCTCCTTCAACACCGCCGGCGGGCGCTGCCCGGCCTGTGAGGGCCAGGGGGTGCAGCGCCTGGAGATGAGCTTCCTCCCGGACGTGCGTCTGCCCTGCGAGGTCTGCGGCGGCAGCCGCTTCGAGCGGGAGACGCGGGAGGTCCGCTACCGGGGGCTCGACGTCGGCCAGGTCCTCGACCTGGACGTGGATGGCGCCCTCGACGTCTTCGATGCCCACCGGGCCATCCATCATCCGCTCACCCTGCTTCAGGCGGTCGGACTCGGGTACCTCCGTCTGGGACAGCCGAGCCCCACCCTCTCCGGCGGAGAGGCCCAACGCATCAAGCTGGTCACCGAGCTGGCCAAGGCCCGGCCGACCCTCGACGGCACCAATCCCCGCCCCACCCTCTACGTGCTGGACGAGCCCACCGTGGGACTCCACCGGGCGGACGTGGAGCGGCTGGTCGCGGTGCTGCACCGGCTCGTGGACGCGGGCCATACGGTGCTCGCCATCGAGCACGACCTCCCCCTGATCGCCGAGGCGGACTGGGTCATCGACCTGGGGCCCGAGGGTGGGGATCAGGGCGGGGACGTCGTGGCCCAGGGGACCCCGGAGGAGATCGCACAAGGCGCCGGCGAGCTGCCGACCGCGGCGGCGCTCCGACGGTGGCTTGGGCATTGATCGACGGCGGCGGGAGCACAAAAAAGGGTTACGACATCGCCGTAACCCTTTCAATTTTTTGGTGGGCCGTCAGGGATTCGAACCCCGGACCGATGGATTAAGAGTCCACTGCTCTACCAGCTGAGCTAACGGCCCCTCTAAGAGAAGCAATAGTTTACGGCGCGGTGACCGGCTGTCAACCCGCGCGGCGTGAAATGGTGGGGTGGACGATGGGGATCGAACCCACGACCACAGGAGCCACAATCCTGTGCTCTACCAACTGAGCTACGTCCACCATTGACTGTTTCCCGCCCCCTGCCAGACCCCGCGGGCGTCGGCAAAGGGCCTCGATTTGGCACGCCCGGCAGGACTCGAACCTGCGACCCACGGCTTAGAAGGCCGTTGCTCTATCCGGCTGAGCTACGGGCGCATGTCTCGGGCCAGGGCCTAAGGTCGCCCGCATCCGCAGGGCCCCGGCTCCGCTCCCGCTCGCAACCCCGCTCCGGCCGGGGACCCGACTCGGAACTTCGGCAGCCCGGTCGTTGGTCGGGGTAGAGGGATTCGAACCCCCGACACCCTGCTCCCAAAGCAGGTGCGCTACCAGGCTGCGCTATACCCCGGTTTCGGATGCGTTTCCACAATCGAAGAGCCGAAAATATACGCTTGGGTCCCCAGGGCGTCAATCCAGCTCGCCTCGACCTCCGGATCGACCCGGAGAGGACCGCGGGGCCTTTGCCTCCTCGGCCGATACCCATGGGCCAGTCCCCTGGCTATGATGGCCCCGCTATCGGTCATCGCGGGGAGGTGAGGACATGGGTGCACGGATCCTGGACGGTAAGTCGGTGTCCGCTGAGATCCGCGGGCAGGTCAAGGCCCGGGTCGATGCGATCCGGGCCGCGGGCGGGCGGGCCCCGGGGCTCGCGGTGGTCCTGGTGGGCGAGAACCCCGCCTCCCAGGTCTATGTGCGCAACAAGCGCAAGGCCTGCGCGGAGGTGGGATTCCATTCGGAGCTGCATGAGCTGCCCGCGGTCACCAGCCAGCTGGAGCTCCTCGAGCTCATCGACCGGCTGAACGCTGACCCGCGCATCGACGGCATCCTGGTTCAGCTCCCCCTGCCCGAGCACATGGACGCCGAGACGGTCACCGAGCGGATCCTGCCGACCAAGGACGTGGATGGCTTCCACCCCTACAACCTGGGCCGCCTGGCCCTGCGCATGCCGCTCCTGCGCCCCTGCACCCCCAAGGGCATCATGACCCTCCTGGGCCGCACGGGCCTTCCCCTGGAGGGACTGGATGCCGTCATCATCGGCCAGTCCAATATCGTCGGTCGGCCCATGGCCCTGGAGCTCCTGGCCGCCCGCTGCACCATCACCGTCTGCCACAGCCGCACGCGGGACCTGGCTGAGAAGGTCCGCGGGGCCGACGTGCTCGTGGCGGCCCTGGGACGCCCCGCCTTCGTGCCGGGGGATTGGATCAAGCCCGGTGCCCTGGTGATCGATGTCGGGATCAACAGGATCCCCGAAGGGACCCTGGTGGGCGACGTGGACTTTCACGCCTGCGCCGAGCGCGCGGCCTGGATCACGCCGGTCCCCGGTGGCGTCGGCCCGATGACCATCGCGAGTCTGTTGGAGAACACCCTGCAGGCGGCGGAGCTGCACCAGGCGGAGACCGCTTCCGGACATTGACCGTGGAGGACCTCGCCGAGCCACCCTCGCCCCGTGCGCGTGCTCCGGCACATCGCCGAAACCGATGATGGACGCAGGACCTTGACAAACTCTCGACAGGATCCAACCTCAGTCCCGTCTGACAACGGACCTGGCCGCTTCTGACGAATCCGGGGAAACGACCATGAGCGGGCAGGTCCAAATCGTGAGAGCTGGGTGCTTGATGGAGCGCATGCTGTGAAAGTGGCGGTGATAGGGGGAACGGGCTTCGTCGGCGTCCACCTGGTCGATCGCCTGTTGGCGGAAGGCCACCTCCCCCGGCTCCTGGTGCGCCCCGGCAGCGCGTCCCGTGCGCACCGGGCGTCCGAGTGCGAGATCGTGACGGGCGATGTGGGGCAGCCGGGTGCGCTGGCGCAGGTCCTGGCGGGGACCGATGCCGTCATCTATCTCATCGGGCTGCTGCGGGAGTTTCCCGAGAAGGGCATCACCTTCGACGCCATGCACCGGGCCGGGGTCGAGGCCACGATCGCCGAGGCGAAGGCCCAGGGGATCCGGCGGTTTGTTCTGATGAGCGCCAATGGGGTGCGACCCGACGGAACCGCCTACCAGCGTACCAAGTACGAGGCGGAGCAGGCCCTCAAGGCATCGGGGCTCTCCTGGACCATCTTTCGGCCCTCGGTGATCTTCGGAGATCCCCGTGGGCGCATGGAGCTCTGTACCCAGCTCAAGCGGGACATCATCGACAGCCCCCTGCCCGCCCCCCTCTTCTTTCCGGGCTGGCTGCCGACGGGCGCCGGCGACTTCAAGCTGGCCCCGGTGGCGGTGCAGGATGTGGCGGCGGCCTTCGTCCTGGCCCTGGGCGACCCCCGCACCGAGTCCCAGACCTACAGCCTGTGCGGCCCAGACCGCTTGAGCTGGCGGTCGATCCTTCAGACCATCGCCGCCATGGGCGGGCGGAGCAAGTGGATGCTGCCGGCCCCGGCCCTGGCGGTGGGTGCCCTGGCGAGCCTGCTGGACCGCTACGCCTGGTTCCCGATCACCCGGGATCAGCTTCGGATGCTGCTGGAGGGCAACGTGTGCACCGAGAACGACGGCTTTGCCCGCCTGGGTCTCACCCCCACCCACTTCGGCCCGGACGCCCTGGCCTATCTGAGGGGCTGACGCCCCCTCCATGTCCTTCGCGCACGACTTCCCGTTCGATCCGAGCTACGGCTACGGTCTCCGGGAGCTGCTGGCCATCAGCCCCCCGCCGGAGCCCGCTGGCTTCGTCTCCTTTTGGACCAGGCGCTATGGAGCGGCCCTGACCCAGGACCCCGCGACCCAGCTCAGCCCGAGCGGGATCCACCGTTCCGGGTTTCGGGTCCATGACATCGTCTACCGCTCCACCGGCGGGTTCCCGATTCGCGGCTGGCTGCTCGAGCCCAGGTCCCCGCGGACCCGGTGCGCGCTGGTGCTGGGCCACGGCTACGGCGGCATCGACCAGCCCCCGGAACCGCTCCCCCTGGAGGACGCGGTCTATCTGATCCCCTGCTTCCGGGGGCTCGGCCTCAGCCGACGCCCACCGATCTCCGAGGACCCCTCCTGGCACGTCCTCCATGACATCCAGGATCGGGATCGCTACATCCTGGGGGGCTGTGTCGACGACCTCTGGGTGGGGGTCACCGTGCTCCTGCAACGCTACCCCCAGCTCGCGGGGCGCATCGGCTACGCGGGAATCAGCTTCGGCGGTGGCATCGGCGCCCTGGCCCTGCCCTGGGACCAGCGGATCGCCCGCGGCCATCTCAATGTCCCGAGCTTCGGACACCAGCCCCTGCGGCTCCAATTGCCCACGGTCGGGAGCGCGGATTCGGTGCAGCGCTTCGATGGCGGCCAGGGTCAGGTGCTGGAGACCTTGGCCTACTACGACGCCGCCGTGGCCGCCCGGCACATACGCCAGCCCATGCACATCGCCGCCGCCCTGTTCGATCCCGCGGTGGCACCCCCGGGTCAGTTCGCCGTCTACAGCGGGATCCCCGGCCAGAAACAGCTCTACGTGCTGGAGGCCGGACACTTCGACTACCCGGACCGGGCGCGCCAGGAACGGGAGCTGCTCGCCGAGCTTCGGGTCTTTTTCGGGGCGCTGGGGGAGCGCTGACAGACCGCGCTTCCCGCGCGTGCCTATAGGGCAAGCGGCGAGCGCGCGCGGCCCCTCAGGCGTCCTTGGGCCGCATCTGCTCCGGGCGTAGCCGGGGCGTGAAGTAGACATCGGCGTCATCCAGGTCCACCTCGGCCCCCTCGCCGTCCACCAGGGACTGCTCGTAGTCTTTCCAGCCACGCAACCCCGTCTGCAGGGACGCGACGTTCTCGTAGCCCAGGAGCAGCATGGCGTTGGCGGCCAGGACACTGCGGTAGCCCGAGCGGCACACCACCACGATCTCCCGGTCCCGCGCCCGCACCAGCTCCGGGACCGTCTCCTCGTAGTCCCACTCGCAGGCGGATTCCAGGATGCCCCGGGGGACGTTGAGCGAGTTGGGGATGTGCATGGCCTCGAATTCCTCCGGCTCCCGCACGTCGACGATCAGGAGATCCGGGTTTTCCTGCAGCCGCTCTTCAAGGTCCCAGGGCAGGATCTCCTTGACGTCCTTCAGGCAACCCTTCACCAGCTCGAGAAAACTTTTCATTGCAACCCCAACGCATTGTTAGTTTTGGAATGTTAACTGGGTCCCCATGGCCTCTCGGACCTCATTCCCTGGAGGGACCGCGCTCGCAGAGACCCCGCTCCACCGCGATCACCGCCGCCTCCACCCGGGAGTGGACCTCCAGCTTGCGCAGGATGGCCTTGACGTGCAGCTTCACGGTCCCGTCGGAGATGCCGAGCCGCCGGCCGATGGCCTTGTTGCTCTGACCCTCCGCCAGATGACAGAGGATCTCCTGCTCCCGGGGCGTCAGGTCGGCGATGCGCTCCCCCAGCTCCCCGCCCGCCTGCACCTCCCCCTGCACCGCCCTGGCGAGGACCGCGGTGAGCTCGGGGGCCACCACGGTTCGCCCCTGCACGATCTCCCGCAGGGCCGCGATCAGGGCGTCCGGCTCCATGTCCTTGAGCAGATAGCCCTGTGCCCCGCCCTGAAGGCTCTCGATGACGTCGCGCTCCTCCGCGCTGGTCGTCAGCATGGCGATGGGCATGCTCGGATGGGCGGCACGCAGCTCCCTCAGGACCTCGGTACCGGTCATGCCGGGCATGCGCATGTCGAGGAGCACCACGTCCGGTTGGGTCTCCGCGACCCTGCGAATGCCCGCGGCGCAGTCCCCGAGCGCGGCAACCACCTCGATGCCCCGCCGCTCCAGGAGCTCCTGGAGCCCGAAGCGGAACAGGGCATGGTCGTCGATCAGCAGGACGCGCATCAGGCGGCGACCCGTTCCTGCCGCTCCGGCCGCCGGCCGGTCTCGAGCATGAGCTCAACGCGGGTCCCCTCCCCCGGCTCACTCTCCACCCGCAGCTCGGCCCCGATGCGTCGGGCCCGCTCCTCCATGATGGAGAGCCCGATGTGCTCCCCGGTACGATCTCCCAAGACCGGGATGCGGAAGCCCACCCCGTCGTCCTCCACCAGCACCACCAGGGCGCCAACGGGCGGGCCATTGGGGGAGCCGGCGGGCTCCCGGGTCAGCAGGACCCGCACCGTATGGGCCCGGGCGTGCTTGCGGATGTTGGCCAGACACTCCTGGACGATGCGCAGCACCTGCAGCTCCTGGGTGGCCGAGAGCTCCAGGGTTCGGCAGTTGTTCTGGAACAGCACGTGGGTGCCGGTCTCCCGACCGAAACGCAAGGTGAGCGCCTCCAGGGCGCATGCCAGTCCCTCGCGATTGAGCGGGGCCCGGAAGCTGGTCAGCAGCTCCCGAAGCTCCGTATGGGCCTCGTCGAGGCCATTGCGCACCCGCGCCAGGTCGCTGCGGGCCGCATCCGGGATGGGGACGTCACCGAGTGAGTCGTGGAGCATACGCACCTGGAAGCGCAGACTGGCCAGGGTCTGGGCCAGGGAGTCGTGGAGCTCGTGGGCCAGGGTGCTGCGCTCCTCGATGATGGTGAGGCGTCGCGCCTCCGCCTCGGAGCGGTGCTTGGAGATGGCGACACCCAGGTGATGGCCCACGGTGAACAGCAGGTCCATGATGTCTTCCCGTCCGCTCAGTCCCGGTCGATCGACGAAGATGGTGTAGACCCCGAGCAGCTCGTCCCGATGCTCCAGGGGCACCGTCACCACCTCCAGCTCCTCGGAGCGAAACATGCGCCGGCCGTAAATGCGGGAGCAGTAACGGGCATCCTGATCGCACAGGACGTCCCCCGGCGTGAGCACGCTGCCGCACAGGCACAGATCCACCGGGGTCATGTCCTGCTCCCGAACCAGGTCGTCGTCGAGCCCGATGGAGCCGATCAGCCGGCGGCTGCCGTCCGGCAGCACCAGCCGCACCGTCGCGGCGCGTCCGTTGACCATCTCCTTCAGGACCCTGAGGAAGCGCAGCAGGAGATCCTCCATGCTCCCCGCCTGGTGGATCCCGGCGGCCACGTCGTAGAGGATCTTGAGGGAGGCGGTCTTCTGGGCGAGGCGCATGGTCTGTCGAGCCACCCGGCTGTCCATGTCCTCATAGAGCTCCGTGAGCTCCGCGTTGAGGCTGCCGATGTCCTGGGCCATGCCGTCCAGGACCCCCGCATCCTGAAGGGCCTCACTGGCGCCGGGCTCCCCCTGGCTGATGCGGAAGACCGACGCCTCCAGCCGAACCAGAGGAACCAGGAGCTGGCTGCGCAGTCGCATCCAGGTCAGGGTGAATCCCCCGATGCCGGCGAGCAGGAAGACAAGGCAGACGACCGGGGGCCAGGCCAGGGCGGGGCGGGCCCAGTGGAGCAGGACCATCGCCAGGGCGACCCCGAGGGTCGCCGCCACCAGGGCGAAGGGGAGGATCAGCCCCGCCTGGCGGAGCATCGCCCACAGTCGTACCGCATCGCGCCGGGGATCATGGGTCAAGGTGCGGACCACACCACGCCCCGGCGGTGCCGGGACGGCAGTTCTCGCTCGGGCATCCTTGCTCATGGACGCTCCTCGAGGACCCGCGCGTCCTCGCGCTGCTGCAGCTCCCAGAGTGAGGCGTAGTGCCCACCGGCCTCGAGGAGCTGGCGGTGGGTCCCCTGCTCGCGGATGCGGCCCCGATCCAGCACCAGGATGCGGTCTGCGTCCACGACGGTCGAGAGGCGATGGGCGATGACCAGGGTGGTGTGGTCCTCTGCCACCTCGGCGAGGGTCTGCTGGATCGCCTGCTCCGTGTGACTATCCAGCGACGAGGTGGCCTCGTCGAAGACCAGGATCCTCGGCCGTTTGAGGATGGCCCGGGCAATGGCCACCCGCTGCTTCTCGCCGCCGGAGAGCTTGAGTCCCCGCTCGCCGACGATGGTGTCCCAACCGTTGGGCAGGGACTCCACGAAGGCCCGGATGTGGGCCATCTCCGCGGCCCTCAAGACCTCGTCACGGCTGGCCTCCGGGCGGCCATAGAGGAGGTTGTAGTAGATGCTCTCGTTGAAGAGCACCGTGTCCTGGGGAACGATGCCGATCGCCGTGCGCAGGCTCTCCTGGGTCAGCTGTCGGATATCCTGGCCGTCGACCAGGATGCGTCCGCCCGTCACGTCGTAGAAGCGGAAGAGCAGCCGCGCGATGGTGGACTTGCCGGCCCCGCTGTGCCCGACGATCGCGAGCTTCTGGCCCGGCTCGACGGCGAAGTCCAGGTCCCGCAGGATGGGCCGTTCGGGCTGGTAGTGGAAGTCCACGCGCTCGAAGCGGAGGGACCCCGCGCCCTGGACCAGGGGTCGGGCACCGGGCAGATCCTCCACCTCGGGACGGCGTTCCAGGAGCTTGAAGACCAGGTCCATGTCGGCAATCGCGTATTTGATCTGCCGATAGACGATCCCGAGGAAGTTGAGCGGGATGAAGAGCTGCAGCAGCAGGGCGTTGACCAGTACCAGGTCGCCGATCGACAGGGCCCCGTCCACCACCCCCTGGGCCGCGAAGACCATGAGCAGGGTCACGCCCAGGGCGATGATGGCCCCCTGACCGAAGTTCAGGACGGACATGGAGGTCTGGCTCTTGACCGCCATCTCCTCCCACTGGGCCAGGGTGCCATCGTAGCGGGCGAGCTCCATGGGCTCGTTGCCGAAGTACTTGACGGTCTCGTAGTTCATCAGGCTGTCGATGGCCTGGGCGTTGGCCTGGGAGTCGAGCCGGTTCATGTCGTGGCGGTAGTCCATTCGCCACTCGGTGATGGCGAAGGTGAAGGCCACGTAGACCGCCACGGTGCCAAAGGTCACCAGGGCGAAGACCGGGCTGTAGCGCCCCAGGAGGATGATCGCCACCAGGCTGAACTCCACCAGCACCGGCAGCACGCTGAACACCATGTAGTTGAGGATGGTGGCGACGGAGCGAGTGCCCCGCTCGAGGTCCCGGCTGATGGCCCCGCTGCGCCGCTCCAGGTGGTAGCGCAGGGAGAGCGCGTGCAGATGCTCCAGCACCCGGGTGGAGAGCCTGCGCATGGCCCGGTAGCGCACCCGGGCGAACACGACGTCGCGCAGCTCGTTGAACAAGGATGATCCGAGCTTGAGACCGCCGTAGGCGAGGAGAAGGGACAGGGGGAGCACCAGGAGCTGCCCCTGGCGGCCCTCGAAGACGTCCACGATCTGCTTGAGTACGAGCGGAACGCCCACATTGGCCACCTTGGCGAGCACCAGGCAGATCAGGGCCAGGGCCGCCCGCCCTCGGAACTCCCACAGATAGGGCACCATGGCACGCAGGTTGTGCCAATCGCGGCGGTCGCCGTGTGCGCGCTCGGTGGCGACGATTCGTTGCATGGGTGAGTGGTTGCTTTGTCGCGGCCTCAGTGCCATTTTGGGCTCGCGTCCGCCGGTCGAGACTCGGCGGGTGACGATTTCCCTAGCTGAGGACGGATGATGTCAGATCCCACCCCAGAGAGCATCCTGGCCGCCACCTCGGGCAGCACGGGGTGCAGCATGCACGAGCCCTATGCCCTGCAGGTCCTCGGTGACCAGATGGAGCCCGAATTCCCCGATCGCTGTGTGGTCATCATCGAGCCCACCGATCAGCGCCGCAACGGGACCTATTGTTTCGTGGAGGTCGAGGGGGTGCGCTGGTTTCGCAAGTATGTGAAGGATACGGACGGGCGGGAGCGTCTGATCGCCGAGAACCGCCTCTACCCGGACATCGAGCTCGACGGGTTGGATTGGAAGGTGCTCGGAGTGATCATCCAGCGCAATATCCGCCGCAAGATCAAGCACTACGATTACTCCCGGGAGCCCCTGGCGGCGCCGGTGGTCGAGATCCGGGACCTGACCGGGCAGTGAGGCCCCCCCCCAAGCCCCACGGCAAGGGCACCATGACCATCCGCGCGGGGGCCTCGCGTCTCGAACCGCGGGGACTGATGGGCGTCCTCCTGCTGCTCCTGCTCGCCGGCTGTACCCAGTCCGACCAGTCAACCGCCACGGGGCAGCCACCGGTCCGGTCCCCCAGGGATCATCTCGTGACCGTCACCATCGCCGAGCGGACACCCCTCGCCACGACCCAGGAGCGCCCGGGTACCTTGCGTTACCGCCGGCTCGTGCGGCTCTTCAGCCAGGAGGAGGGGCGGGTCATGGAGCTCGCCCTGTTCGAGGGGGACAGGGTGGTCCAGGGGCAGACCCTGGTGCGACTCGACGACGAGCTGCTTCGGGCCGAGCGCGACAAGGCCCAGGCGACCGAGGCCCAGCGGCGGCTCGACCTCTCGCGGCTGGAGGACCTCCGACGCAAGCGGGCGGCCTCGGAGGACGAGGTCGCCCAGGCGGCGACGGCCCTCGCGCTCGCCGAGGCAGACCTGCGGCTCCTGGAGACCCGCCTCGGCTTCACCCGCATTCAGGCCCCCTTCGCCGGGGTCATCACGGAGCGTCTGGTGGAGCCCGGGGACTTCGTCGCCAAGAACACCCACCTGCTCACCCTGGCGGATCCGAATTCCCTGGTGGCGGAGGTCTACGCCTCGGAGCTCATCCTGCCGGACCTGACAGTCGGCAGCCCCGCCCGGGTTCGGATCGACGCCCTGGGGGACCAGAGCTTCGAGGCCCGCATCCTGCGGATCCACCCGCGGCTGGAGGAGGCGAGCCGCCAGGCCATCGTCG
>JBAPYD010000214.1:0-3207 GCA_049284555.1 Chromatiaceae bacterium
GTCGAGTACATCATGCGCGACGTGAACTGGGGCTGGCTGATCCGGTATCTGCACTCCACCGGCGCCTCGGCCTTCTTCATCGTCATCTATCTGCACATGTTCCGCGCCCTGCTCTACGGCTCCTATCGCAAGCCGCGGGAGCTGTTGTGGATCATCGGCGTGGTGATCTATCTGGCGATGATGGCGACCGCCTTCTTCGGCTATCTGCTGCCCTGGGGCCAGATGTCGTACTGGGGGGCCCAGGTCATCGTCAACCTGTTCGCCGCGGTGCCCGGGATCGGCGAGGACCTGTCGGTCTGGGTACGGGGTGACTATGTCATCTCCGATGTCACCCTGAACCGGTTCTTCGCCTTCCACTTCCTGCTGCCCTTCGTCCTGGCAGCCCTGGTCTTCGTGCACATCGTGGCCCTGCACAAGGTGGGCTCGAACAATCCCGACGGCATCGAGATCAAGTACGGCGCCAAGGGCAATCGCTGGGACCCCAAGGCCCCGGCGGACGGGATCCCCTTCCACCCCTACTACACGGTCAAGGACATCGTGGGCGTGGTGGCCTTCCTCGCCATCTTCCTGGGCATCGTGTTCTTCTGGCCGTCCTTCGGCGGACTCTTCCTTGAGGGGCCGAACTTCCAGCCGGCCGACCCGCTGAAGACCCCGGAGCACATCGCCCCCGTCTGGTACTTCACCCCCTTCTACGCCATGCTGCGCGCCGTGCCGCCCATGTTCGGCTCCCAGTTCCCGGGCGTGGTGGTGATGTTCGCCGCGATCCTGATCATGTTCTTCCTGCCCTGGCTGGACCGCAGCCCCGTCAAGTCGGTTCGCTACAAGGGACCGATCTTCAAGGTCGCCCTGGCGATCTTCGCGGTCAGCTTCGTGGTGCTCGCCTACCTGGGGCTGCAACCGGCGAGCCCAATCGCGACCCTGATGGCGCAGATCTTTACCGCCCTGTATTTCGCGTTCTTCCTGCTAATGCCCTTCTACAGCAAGATGGACAGTTACAAGCCGGTTCCGGAGAGGGTGACCGCATGAAAAAGCTCATCGCTGCCCTGGTGCTCACGGTGGCCCCCGCCCTGGGGCTGGCCTCCGGGGGTCATGTCGCGCTCGAGAAGGCCAATATCGACCTCACCGATCAAGCCTCCCTGCAGAGCGGCGCCAAGTATTTCGTCAACTACTGCATGGGCTGCCATTCGCTCAAGTACATGCGCTATAACCGGATGGCGCAGGACCTGGGGATCGATGAGGCGACCCTGCGACAGAATCTGATCTTCGGCGATGCCAAGCCCGGCGACCTGATGACCAACGCCATGCGGCCAGAGGATGGGGAGAAGTGGTTCGGAACCCAGGTCCCCGACCTAACCCTGGCCGCCCGTTGGCGCAGCCCCGATTGGATCTACACGTACCTGAAGAGCTTCTACACCGATCCCACCCGCCCCTATGGCGTCAACAACCTGGTGTTTCCGGCCGTGGGCATGCCCCATGTATTGGCGGGGCTCCAGGGTGTGCAGGAGCCGGTCTTCGCGGAGCACCATGAAGGGCCGCCGGTGGTCACGGGGGTCAAGCTGACCGAGCCGGGATCCATGTCGCCCGACGAGTACGACGCCATGGTGCGCGACATCACCGCCTTCCTGACCTACGCAGGAGAGCCCTTCAAGCTCGAGCGCCAACGGCTGGGCATCTACGTCCTGCTCTTCCTCGGCCTCCTGTTCATCCTGGCCTATGCCATGAAAAAGGAGTTCTGGAAGGACGTGCATTGATCCGCTGAGGAGGTGCCGGTCAGATGCCTTCCCGGCGTCTGATCGGCTCTCGTCCCGGAAGGCGCATCTCGGAGCACGCAATGCTCAGGGATTGAGGTCCTCGCACGTGGCGGGCCATCCTCGGCCCGCATGGGGAAGCGCAATCGATCGCCGCTTTCCTCAACCCAGATCCCTTCGTCGGCGGCCTCGCATCCGGGACCGTCTCCTTTCCCCATCCCAGTCCCGCGACGAGAAAATGCCCGTCCGGGGCCTCGTTCGAACGGGTATACTGCGGGATGGTCGGGGTTTTACATCCGTCCAGGCGCCGGTTGCCGGCGCGACCCGACCGTCTCGGGTAGTCCGGGGTACCCTACCCAGGGAAATGCTGATCAAATGCCGTTCTTGAATTTGATCAGCTCGCGTCCCGAGACACGCGAGTCTCGGGACGCACCATTTTCAGGGGCTTGAGGCCCTTGAAGATGGCGGGCCGTCCGTGCCCCGCGCGGGAAGCACACTACAATGGGCGCTTCCCTGGGAAGTCCGCTCGGGAATGAGCGGTGACTTGAACCCTTCGAGCCCTGCCGGGCTCAGGCTTTGGCGCTTGCGCAGGGACGACCGGCAGTGGTGGCGAGCACCTAATCCGTGATGACCTTATTCTCCGATCCCCTGTGTCCTTATTGCCATCGGGTACGCATGGTCCTTGCCGAGAAGGGGATCGCGGTCGACGTGGTGGACGTGGACGCCAAGAACCTCCCGGACGAGGTCATGGACTTCAATCCCTACGGGAGTGTGCCCACCCTGGTCGATCGGGACCTCAGGCTCTACGAGTCCCGGATCATCATGGAGTATCTGGACGAGCGGTTTCCTCACCCTCCCCTGCTGCCGGTCGACCCCGTCTCACGGGCCAGCGCCCGGCTCTTCATGTACCGAATCGACCGGGACTGGTACGCCGCGATGGACCTGATCTTCAAGGGAAGCGAGGACGAGGCGGAGCAGGCGCGCAAGGAGCTTCGGGAGAGCCTGATCGCCACCGCGCCCGTGTTCGGCGCCCACCCCTTCTTCATGAGCGATGAGTTCTCTCTGGTGGACTGCTGCGTGGCGCCCCTGCTGTGGCGCCTGCCCTCCCTGGGGATCGAGATCCCCTCCCAGACCAAGCCATTGCGCGACTACATGAGCCGGATCTTCTCCTGGGAGTCTTTTCGCTCCAGCCTCACGGAAGCCGAGCAGGAGCTCGGGGACGAGCAGGCCTGAGACCCCGCCGGCCGCCCGCTGATCATGGATCCCACGGAACCCACTCAGGCGGACCTGACCTCCACCAGGCCGTACCTGGTCCGCGCCCTCTACGAGTGGATCCTCGACAACGACCTGACCCCCCATCTCCTGGTGGACGCCGAGTATCCCGGGACCCAGGTCCCCGCCGAGTTCGTCCAGGACGGTCAGATCGTCCTCAACATCGCCCCCAGCGCCGTGCGCAACC
>JBAPYD010000215.1:0-3705 GCA_049284555.1 Chromatiaceae bacterium
ATTTCGAACCCACCGTTCGGGGGTGGTGTTCCAATCGAATCGGTGCGGCGGTAGCCGTCTGGAGGAGCGCTGGCCGCGCCAGGGGCGCCCTCCGGCTCGGGCTTCGGGTGGTCCCTCTGGGTTCCCAGCCCGGTGTAGAATTCCCGCACTCACGTTGGCCGCCCGCCCTCGCCTCAGGCGCCCGGGGGCTGACCGGTGTCTCATCGTCCGGTGGCTACCGCGGCCGCCGGCTTCACCCGTCGCGGCAGACGCCAATGGGGAATTCGCGGCGGCGAGCGTAAGCGAGAAATGTTAGCAGTGATCCGCAGTGGCGGCAATTGAGCTCCATCCCAGGGTGCGGCGCCGTTGATTCGAGCCGAGTCCGCTTCAGCCGATCCCGCGAGCGACGCGACCCCTGGTTCCGCGACAGTCACACTGGTGCGGGTCGACGGGGAGTCCGCGGGGCAGCGTATCGACAACTTCCTTTTCCGTTACCTCAAGGGTGTGCCCAAGAGCCACGTCTACCGGGTGCTGCGCCGCGGTGAGGTGCGGGTCAACAAGGGTCGGGTCAGGGCGGATTATCGGCTGCAGGCCGGAGACCTGATCCGGATTCCGCCGCTGCGTGCCGCGGAGCCTCGGGGGCCGGGCGTGGCGCCCCCGGAGCAGCTCGCGCGCATCGAGCGCTCGGTGCTCTACGAGGATGATCGACTCTTGGTGATCGACAAGCCCTCAGGGCTTGCCGTCCATGGCGGAAGCGGTCTGAGCTTCGGGCTGATCGAGGCCCTGCGTCAGCTGCGCCCCGGAGCGTCCCTGGAGCTGGTCCACCGGTTGGATCGGGATACCTCGGGTTGTCTCGTGGTCAGCAAGCGTCGCAGCACCCTGAGGAATCTCCATGAGCTGATCCGCCAGGGCGAGATGGAGAAGCACTATCTCGCCCTCATTCTGGGAGACTTGAAACGAGAGCGAGTCACGGTGGATGCGCCCCTGGTGAAGAACGTCCTCAAGGGCGGAGAGCGGCTGGTTCGGGTAGACAGCGCGGAGGGCAAGCCCGCCCGGACGGTCTTCCGGCGCCTGCGGCGTCTGCGCCTGGACGAGGGCTCGGTCACCTTGGTCGAGGCCCTGCTGATTACCGGGAGAACCCATCAGATTCGCGTCCATGCGGCCCACCTGGGGACACCCCTGGCGGGGGACCCGAAGTACGGGGACTTCGAGGCCAACCGGCGGCTCAAGGCCTTGGGGCTCACCAGGCTGTTCCTCCACGCCAGTGCCCTGAGCCTTCACGCCGATTACATGAGCCGGCCCCTGCGGGTGGAGTCCCCCCTGCCGGAAGAGCTGGAGCGGGTCCTGGCGGGGCTCGAGGCGTCGGATCCCGCCGGGGTCGCGGGCCCATGAGGGGCCCGCCGGACCGCTTCGAGCTGGTGGTCTTCGATTGGGATGGAACCCTCATGGACTCTCAGGCCCGCATCGTTGCCTGCATCCAGGCGGCCTTTCGGGATCTGGGTCGGACGCCCCCCAGCCGGGAGGCGGCAAGCAACATCATCGGGCTCGGGCTCGACGAGGCGATGGCCGTCCTGTGGCCCGAGGCGGACGCCGCCCAACGCGCCGCCGTGGGGGCCCAATATCGCCGCCACTTCCTCGTAGCCAACGAGACCCCCTCGGCCCTGTTCCCGGGGGCTCGGGCCATGCTGGAGCGGCTTGCCTCGGAGGGCTATCGGTTGGCCGTGGCCACGGGAAAGAGCCGGGTCGGCCTGGATCGCGCCCTGGGGGAGACGGGCCTCGGGGAGCTCTTCCACGGGACCCGATGCGCCGACGAGACCTTTTCCAAGCCCCATCCCCAGATGCTCCTGGAGCTCATGGACGAGCTCGGTGTGGCGGCAGGACAGACCCTGATGGTGGGGGACACGGTGTATGACCTGCAGATGGCGCTGAACGCCCGTGCCCACGCCCTGGCGGTCTGCCACGGCGTCCATCCCCCGGAGCGCCTGCGCGGGCTGGGGCCGCTCGCCTGCCTGGAGTCCCTTGCCGAGATCCCCGAGTGGCTGGCCGAGCGAGCCCATTCAACATGATCAGCCGAGCCGAGGAGCCAAGGTGAGCTGGAAATTCTGGACCCGTCGTGAGCAGCCCATGCCCGCCCCGGGCGATCCCGACTGGGAGCGTGCCCTGATCAACCGCCTGGCCATCGAGCACCTGCGGGAGCAGCGCCGCAGCAAACGCTGGGGGGTGATCTTCAAGCTCCTCATCCTCCTCTATCTCATCGGACTACTCGGGGCCAGCCTGTCCCAAGGCCTGTGGAAGGAGCTCGAGGCGGCCGGGGAGCACACCGCCCTGGTGGACGTCAAGGGGGTGATCGCTCCGGAAACCGACGCCAGCGCGGATCTGGTGGTCTCGGGGCTTAGGGATGCCTTCGATGCCAGCCAGGTCAAGGGCGTGATCCTGCGCATCAACAGCCCCGGGGGGAGTCCCGTCCAGGCCGGCTACATCAATGATGAGATTCACCGGCTCAAGCAGAAGTACAAAGAGGACAAGGGCAAGGAGATGCCGGTCTACGCCGTGGCGGCTGACCTCTGCGCCTCGGGCGGCTACTACGTCGCGGTGGCTGCCGACGAGATCTATGCCGACAAGGCCAGCCTGGTGGGCTCGATCGGGGTCCGTCTCGATGCCTTCGGCCTGGAGCAGGCCATGAAGGAGCTCGGGATCGAACGGCGACTCCTCACCGCGGGAGAGAACAAGGGCATCCTCGACCCCTTTTCGCCCCTGCCCGATGGGCAGCGCGAGTTCATCCAGGGGCTACTGGACGAGCTGCATGGGCAATTCATCGAGGCGGTCAAGCAGGGCCGGGGTGATCGTCTGAAGGGCGGCGAGGAGCTCTTCAGCGGATTGTTCTGGAGCGGCGAGCAGGCCCTGGCCCTGGGGCTCGTGGATGGCCTGGGCAGCGCGGGCTACGTGGCCCGGGAGCTGATCAAGGCCGAGACCATCGTGGAGTACACCAAGGAGCGCGACCTGTTCGCCGGGCTGGCTCGGCGGCTGGGGGCCGGGGCGGCCGGTGGGTTCCTGGAGGTGATGGGGGCCCTCGGCTGGGGGACCTGGCGCTGAGGTCATCGCTCGACCTCCTGCGAAGCCCGAGGTACGCGCAGATTCGTTGCGCTTCCCGCACGCGTCTCGCTAGAAGCCTTCCGGGGAGATGAAAAGGCCAACCCGCAGGTCCTTCGCGGTATAGATGGTTCGCCCGTCCACCTGGACCACCCCATCTCCCACACCGAGGATCAGCTTGCGGGTGATCACCCGCTTCATGTCGATGTGGTAGGTCACCGTGCTGGCCGAGGGCAGCACCTGCCCGGTGAACTTGACCTCCCCCACGCCCAGGGCCCGTCCGTGTCCTGGGTTGCCGATCCACGCCAGGTAGAAGCCGACCAGCTGCCACAGGGCATCGAGCCCCAGGCAGCCGGGCATCACCGGGTCCCCTGGGAAGTGGCACTGGAAGAACCAGAGGTCCGGGTGGATGTCGAGCTCCGCCAGGATCTCGCCCTTGCCGTTCGCGCCGCCGAAGTTCGCGATCCGCAGGATGCGGTCCATCATCAGCATGTTGGGGGTGGGAAGCTGGGCGTTTCCGGGACCGAACATCTCGCCGCGGCCGCAGGCGAGGAGCTGATCCAGCTCGAAGGAGGCTTCTTTGTGCATGCGGATCTCCAGAAGATGAGTCATCCGCGAATGAACGCGAATAAACGC
>JBAPYD010000216.1:0-3347 GCA_049284555.1 Chromatiaceae bacterium
GTCAGGGGACTGATCGGCGAGGCGGCGAAGAGCCCTGCCGCGAGTGCCAGGGCGGCGGTGATGAGCGGCGGCCAGAGCAGGGTCGCCATGGTCTCGAGCCGCCCCGCGGGGATGTGCTCCTCCGGCCAGCGGTGCGGCGGCTCCTTGAACCAGGCGCGGAACAGGATCGGGAAGAAATAGGCGGCGTTCAGCAGGCTGCTGGTCACCAGCACCAAGAGCACCCAGTCGCTGCCGGCCTCGGCGGCCCCCAGGCCGATGTACCACTTGCTGACGAACCCGGCCACCGGGGGCACCCCGATCATCCCCAGGGCCCCGATGGTGAAGGCCAGGGTGGTCCAGGGCATGCGCCTGCCGACCCCGTCCATCTCGCTCACCCGGTGGACACCCAGGGTCTCCGCGTAATTCCCGGCGCAGAAGAAGAGCGTGATCTTCATCAGGCCCTGGTGGACCAGGTGGACCAGGCCGCCGATGGTCGCCACGGGTCCGAAGATGGAGGCGCCCAGGGCGATGTAGGACACCTGGCTCACGGTGGAGTAGGCAAGCCGTTTCTTCAGTCCGTCCTGGGTCAGCGCGCGCAGGGAGCCGTAAACGATGGTGACGGAGGCCAGGACCGCGAGCACGGCGAGGAGCCCCGCGGACTCGGCGTAGCGCGCGCCGTAGACGTCGTAGACGACCCGTACGATGCCGAAGGCGCCCGCCTTCACCACCGCCACCGCATGGAGCAGGGCGCTCACGGGCGCCGGTGCCACCATGGCCTGAGGCAGCCAGCCGTGCAGCGGGACGAGGGCGGCCTTGACCCCCAGACCGGCGAGGAGCAGGAAGAAGATGGCCACCAGTTGGCCGTGGTACTGGTCCTGGAGGGGCCCCAGCATCCCGCCGGTAGTGAAGGTCACGGGGCCGGCCAGGGCGTGGAGCCAGGCGGCGCCGGTCAGTAGCAGGGCCCCGCCGCCGACCGTATAGGCGAGATAGACTCGGGCCCCCTGGTGGGCGTCGGGCGTGCCCCGATGGGCCACCAGGGGATAGGTCGCCAGGGTCAGGACCTCGTAGAAGACGACGAACGTCAGCAGGTTGCCCGCGAGCGCGATGCCCACGGTGGCTGAGACGCAGAGGCTGAAAAAGCCGAAGAAGCGGCTTCGGTGAGGCGAGTGCTCCAGGTAGCCGATGGCGTAGATGGTGGTGACCAGCCACAGGACCGTGGACAGGGTGACGAACAGGACCGAGAGTGCGTCGGCGCGCAGGACCAGGTCCAGGCCCGGGGCCAGCGTGAGACGGCTCTCGTAGACGCGATCCGCGTAGACCCCCCAGATCAGCCAGGCCACCAGGGCGAGCTTCGCCGTAGCCCCGATCATGTTAAGGGTGGTGCGCAGGCGGTGACTGCCCTCCTTCAGGAGGAAGATGAGGAGTCCGGGGACCAGGGAGCTCAGGACGATGGCGGCGGGCAGCAGGGCGTCGAGGTTCACGGCGGTCCGCCCCCGTCGATCGCCGCGCCCGCCAGCAGGCCCCAGAGGGGCTCCGATCCCAGCCCCAGCAAGACCGTGGCGATCAGCCCCAGCACGAGTGCGGGGAGCTGAATCGCCGAGCCCATCCGGGCCACGCCGGCCGGTAACTCCAATGCAGGGATCGGGGCCTCGCCGTGCCGGGGTGCGGGGTCGAAGGCCCCGGACAGCAGGCGGAAGACGTAGGCGGCCGCCAGCAGGGTCCCGACCAGGATCACGGGAATCCACCACCATTGACCCGAATCGATCGCCTGGGAGAGGAGGATCCACTTCGCCGTGAAGGTCCCGCTCGGCGGGAGACCGATCAGGGCGACGCCGGCCGCGGCGATCCCGAGGGTCACGAGGGGAAGGGCCCGAATTGACGGCGCCAGCTCGGCGATCCGGTCGTGTCCCGCGGCCTTTTGCAGGAGGCCGGCGCCGAGGAAGAGTCCCGCCTTGGCGAAGCCGTGGGTCAGGGCCAGGAGCACGGCGGCGGCGACCAGGTCCGCGTGGGCCGCGGGTCCAGGCGCGGCGGCCAGCAGGGGAAAGAAGAGGAAGAGGTAGCCCATCTGGGACACGGTCGAGTAGGCCGCGACGAGCTTGAGACGCTCCGCCCGGAAGGCGCGCCAGGAGCCCCACAGCACGGCCCCGGCCCCGAGCGCACCCAACAGGGTCCCGACCCAGGGTGTGGCAACCGGTGCGAAGAGGTCCAGCCAAAGCCGCAGGACCAGGTAGAAGGCGGCCTTGACCACCAGGGCGGAGAGGGCGGCGCTCACCGGGGCCGGGGCGTTGGAGTGGGCGGGAGGGAGCCAGAAGTGGAGCGGAAAGAGCGCCGCCTTGAGCAGCAGGCCCCCGACCATGAGCGCGAAGGCGCTCCAGGCGAGGGGGCCCGGCGTGAGGGCGGCCGCGGCGAGCCCCAGGTCCAGGGTGCCAAGACCGGTGTAGAGCAGGGCCACGCCGAGCAGGTAGGTCATGGAGCCGAGCAGCCCCACGAGCAGGTACCGGAGGCTGGCCGACACGGCCTCCCGGCCTCCGGTCAGGGCCCCGAGGGCCGCGGCGCTGAGCCCGAGCAGCTCCAGGGTCACATAGAGGTTGAACAGGTCGGCGGCGAGGAAGAGTCCGTTGAGGGACGCCCACAGGAGCAGCCAGAGGGGCCAGAAGTGACGGGCCTGGTCACCCCCTTTTGCGCCGCCCCTTTTCCTGAAGTAGCCCAGGGCATAGAGGCTGATCGACAGGGCCACCAGGTTCGCCATGGCGAGCAGGGCGGCGGAGAGCCCGTCGGCCTGGAGTCCGATCCCCAGGGGGACGCCCCAACCCCCGAGCGCGACGCGCTGGGTGCCCTCGGCCCAGACCTGCAACGCCAGGGTCAGGCTGGCGGCCGCGGTGGCGGCGGCCGCGGCGGTCCCCGTCCAGGCGGCACGTCCCGGAAGGGCAGCGGACAGCACGGCCCCCAGCAGTGGCAGGGCAACGCTTGCCGACAACAGGTCAATCATCCTCACCGTCCAGGCGCTGCCAGAGCGCCAGGGCCAGGGAGGTGGCGCTGACGGCCACCACGATCCCGGTGAGCACCAGGGCCTGGGGGACCGGGTCGGGGGGCTGGTCGATCCCGCGATACGCGACCGCCACCAGGAGCTGGAAGACACCCGCGCCCGTGACATTGATCGCGATCAGCTTTCGCAGCAGTCCCGGGTGGACCAGGAAGGACCAGATCCCCAGCAGGAAGAGGATCAGCCCGGTGCCGCCGTAGATGAGCTGGGTGGTCAGGACGTTTGCCCTCCGTTTGGGGATCCCTCGGGAATGGGCGCCTCGGGCCGGCCCCCCAGATAGGCGGCCGCGAGGGTCGCGCCGATGGCCAGGGTCGCGGCCGTCTCG
>JBAPYD010000217.1:0-1610 GCA_049284555.1 Chromatiaceae bacterium
GGGCGGCCCTGTGCTGGCTGATCGCCCGGGAGCTCCAAGTCCGGGGGCTCGCCGGCCTGGAACGTGCGCCGGACGGGGAAACCGGGGGTGGGGCCGGGGCCGGCTGAGGGGGCCGAACCCAACTGTCCGCTCGTGCCTATTCGTGCCGCAGGGCCTCGATGGGGTCGAGGCGGGCGGCGCGGCGGGCCGGGAAGAAGCCGAAGATCACGCCCACGGCGGCCGAGAACAGGAAGGCGATCGCGACGATCCGGGGGTTGAAGACGAAGGGCACCTGCAGCACGCCGGCAAGCCCGACGGACGCCCCCAGCGCCAGCAGGATGCCGAGGACCCCGCCGAGGGAGGAGAGCACCACCGCCTCCACCAGGAACTGCATCAGGACCTCGCCCTCCCGGGCCCCGATGGCGAGCCGTACCCCGATCTCCCGGGTGCGCTCGGTGACCGAGACCAGCATGATGTTCATGATGCCGATCCCCCCCACCAGCAGGCTCACGGAGGCGACGGCCCCCAGCAGCATGGTGAGGACCCGGGTGGTGCCGGTCAGCATGTTGGCGATCTCACGCATATCCCGCACCGAGAAGTCGTCCTGCTCGCCGGCCGCGATGTGGCGCCGCTCCCGCAGCAGGCGCTCCGCGTCCGCCTGGGCCCGCTCGGGTGAGCGGCCCTCGGCCACCGACAGATAGATGACCCGCACCTCCTGATTGCCGGCGATGCGCCGCTGCAGGGTGCGCAGGGGGATCAGGACCAGATCGTCCTGATCGCTGCCCATGCTGCTCTGGCCCTTGGCCTCCAGGAGCCCGATCACCTCGCAGGCGATCTTCTTCAGGCGCAGGCGTTGGCCGATCGGGTCCTGGGCGCCGAAGAGCTCCTCGCGCACCGTGGCGCCCAGGATGCAGACCGCCTTGCCGGCGCGCAGCTCGCTCCCGGTGAAGGACCGTCCCGCCGCGATGGTCCAGTTGCGGGCCCGGAGATACTGGTCGTCGACCCCGATCACCGAGGTCGACCAGTTGCTGTTGCCGGCGATGGCGGTGATGGACTGGGTCGCGGCCGGGGCCACCGCGGCCAGGGCGGGGATGTCGCGGCGCAGGGCCTGCACGTCGTCCATCTGGAAGGCGGGGGCGTCGGAGCTCATGCCGGGTCCCATGTGCTGCCCCGGGCGCACGATCAGCAGGTTGTCGCCCAGGCTGGCGATCTGCTGGCGCACGGCGAGCGTCGCCCCCTCGCCCAGGGTCACCATGACGATCACCGCCGCGACCCCGATCACGACCCCGAGGAGGGTGAGGATGGAGCGCAGGACGTTGCGGCGGATCTCCCGAAGCGCCAGCAGCAGGCTGTTCCAGAGCATCAGCGGGTGTCTCCCGGGTGGCCGTCGCGCTCGACCAGGCCGTCCAGGAAGTGGACCACGCGTCCCGCGTAGGCGGCCATGTCGGCCTCGTGGGTGATCATGACGATGGTGATACCGCGCTGTCGGTTGAGGACCGTCAGGAGATCCATGATCTCGCGGCTGCGGGCGGAGTCCAGGTTCCCGGTTGGCTCGTCCGCCAGGAGCACCGCCGGGTCCGTGACCAGGGCGCGGGCGATGGCGACCCGCTGCTGCTGGCCGCCGGAGAGCT
>JBAPYD010000218.1:0-4749 GCA_049284555.1 Chromatiaceae bacterium
GCTGCGCCCGGGGCACTTCAGCGGGCGCCCCCGCATCGTCTTCCTGCAGCCCTTCGATCCGGACAAGGTGCCGGTGGTCCTGGTCCACGGCCTGATGTCCACGCCACGCATGTGGGAGCCCCTCGTCCTGGGTCTGCTCGCCGATCCGCAGATCCGCGCCCACTGCCAGTTCTGGGCCTTCCACTACCCGACGGGCCAGCCGGTCCCCCTGTCGGCGCTCCAGCTCAGGGAGGCCCTGGACGCTGCCGCAAGGACCCATGACATCGAGCAGCCCATGATCCTCCTGGGTCACAGCATGGGCGGCATCCTCTCCCGCACCCAGGTCTCAAGGCTGACCCTGGAGGACGCCCGAGCCCTGGTCCCGGACGTGGCCTCCTTCCCCGAGACCAGTGTGGTCCGCCGCACCCTGGTGTTCGAGCCCCGCACGGACGTGGCCCGGGTGGTCTTCCTGTTCACGCCTCACCGGGGCAGCCGTCTGGCCTCCAGCGGACTCGGCACCTGGGGCATCCGACTGATCCGCATCCCGGACACCCTCTTGACCGAGCTCGGCGTCGTGGCGGAGGAGCTCTCCGGCCTGAGCGGGTCGCGTCTGCCGACCAGCATCCACGGCCTCTCGCCCCAGTCGAGTTTCCTGCGCGCGCTGGACCGGACCCGGCCGACGGTCCCGACCCACTCCATCATCGGCGACCGGGGGCGCGGGGACGGCCTGGCCAGCTCGGACGGGGTCGTCCCTTACACCAGCGCCCACCTGACGAGCGCCGAATCCGAGCTGGTGGTGCCGACGGGCCATGGGGGCTTCGCGCATCCCCAGGCGGTGGCCGAGCTCAAGCGCATCATCCGGCTCACCCTTGCCGACTCCCAGGCGGGGCAGGACGACAAGGCCGCGGCAAAGCAAACAGCGGAAGCACGATGAGCGCCTGCAGAGCTCTCCGGGCGCCAATCTGCTCGAAGGGGTCAGAGCAGTCTGACCACGGCCGACACCCGGCGGGGGGCCGATCGCGGGTCCGCGCGGGCCAGCTCGAGCCGCACCGTCTCCCCCTGGCCCCGGTCGATCATGGCCAGCCGCACATCGCTCAGGTCCCGGATCGGCTCCCCGGCGATGCGCAGGATGCGGTCGCCTTCGCGCTGACCAACCGGGGACGTGCAGTTGAGCGGCAGACTTTCAACCCCAGGAATCGGCACCCTTTTTCGGGTCACGCTGCCCGCCCCTCGCCCGCGTGGGGGTTCTCCCGACAGGAAACGCCTGCTACTCGACCCGGTTTCCCCGGGCCAGGAGTACCGTGGTCAGCTGTGGCAAACCGGCGAGCACGTCGTGGAGGTCATCAATCGGGGGGATAGCACGGCGTCCTATCACGTCATTTTCGGCATCGACTGAGGTATCGGCCGCCTGTCGCCGAGCCCCGCGCCGCGACGGCGCCGTTCGCCGCTACACCGATGGGGCTAGACACATCAATTCGGTCGATCTCGCCGACCGTAGTACCGCACCACCCGCGTTCGGATGCCGGTTGGAGTGCCGACTCCGGAACGGCAATGTTTCCCGTCAAAGTTGGTCCCGGCGCTGTTCCACGGACACATCACGACCACGCGGCCTTGTGCGTATCGCCAGATTCCGTGCCGATCCAGAACGAAGTGCGTGATGCCCCTGACCCCGGGGTGCATCGAGTTTCGCAGATCGCTCTTGCTCGGCCCGGGCACGACATCGGGATCCCAGGAATGCGTATGCCAGGTGCAGGAGACGTAGCGGGTGCCCTCGGGGTCGAGTGGCACGGTTGCTCCGACCCCCTCGTAACCACCGACACCCACTGGCTCCACGGACTCGAGCCTATCCGAAGACTTGTCGCTCCAGCACCAGCCAACGACCTCACGGCCGCTCGCTCGCGTGTAATTGACCCCTTCGATCAACACTTCCGCCGCGTGCTGCGCCACCTTCTTGGACCCGCCGAAGGGAAACACACCCGAATTGGAGGTCGTCGCGCAACCCGCACACACCGCCATGGACAGCACGAGGGCCACGGGCCCTGCAGGCCCCTTCCTCATGGGCATCTCCCCCCCATTGTTCTTCGTCTCGACACGCGTTGATCCCCTTGGGAGATGCCGGTCGAATACCATTGTGGCAATCGACCAGCGCGTGTCCCGAGACGGGAAGTCTCGGGACGCTGGATAGTCAGGGGCTGACGGCCCCCGCAAATGGCGGGCCGGCCGTGGCCCGCGCGGAAGGCGCAATGGAGCGGCGCTTCCCTTATGCTTCCCTGGCCCTGGCAGATTCCAACTCGACTCACCGCACAGGCGCCGGCCAGTCTGGAAATCGCACCCCGGGGAAGCCGTTCCCTCGCAATCCCGCAAGCTCGCCTTCCAGCTGGGATGCATTGGATATGTCCAAGGCGATCAACTCCCCTTGGAGCACGCCTGCCAAATTGGAAGCCGCTCGCCGATACAGAGCCAGCGCCAACTGCCGCAGATTCTTTCCACTATACGGATTGAACCGGTACTTGAGATTCCGAAGGACAATGCCAACGTCTTCTAGCGAGGCGTTGAAGGCATAAGGCTCATAGCGAGCGGGCGGGGTGTCCATTGCCTGCCAAAGCTTCGACAAGAAACCAAGCGAGCCCCAAACTTCATCACACGCCTCCTTCATCACGGAAGGATGGCCGCTCACCCATCGCACATCCCGACACAGTCTCCAGGCGCCGACATCATCCTCGGCCTGACGCAAATACGAGACCGCTCTCGCCATAATACAGCTCGACGCGTACGAGACCCCTTCCGCGAAGTAGAGGCTCGGCTGCTCCGCAGCCCGCTGAACGAATCCAGCCAGGATCTCATCCCGTGCCCTCTGGCAACCCCTGCAACCGGATTCCTCGAGCATGGCCGCAACCCTCATCTGGCCAGCCCTTACGCCCGCGAGCGTTTCGGGCCACGAATCCTCTATCTCCGCCAGATCCGTCAGCAGTGTCGATCGGGGCACGTCCGGCTCATCCACGCGGCGAAAAGCCTCGATCGCACGCTTCAGGCGCTGGTCCGCGATCGTCTCAGGGGCTTCCCCCCGGGCCCGTGGCGCGGTCCTTTCGGCGTCTGCGGCAGTGGGAATCAGGATGCCGAAACGCCATACCAACACGGCAACGACGAGGCCGACGGCCCCTATGGCCACGATCAGCACCGCACCCACGCGCGCCCATGTCGACAGACGCCGGGCGAAGGCACCGATCATGGAGACTCCATTGGCGTGTGCAGAACGGTCACGGTCCGCTCGTATGGATCCTTCCAGGCGCTCGCCTCCCAGCCCGGGGAGTAACTTTCGCCCAGCACCCAGTAATAAGCGCGCCGGTACGCCGACGAGCCGCCCACCGGAAGAGGAAGAAGATCCCGCCTTTTTGCCAGATTCAGACCCCTCAACTCACCAGATCGGTCCCAGACCGGATCCACGGAAACGCCTTCACGATTGGAAAGCCACGTCGCATAGGCGTTTCCCCGCAAAAAGACGGCAGACGGATCCGCCCGCATACCAGACAGGAAGTCGGCTAACGCGTGCAGGCCACCCTTGAGCGCCGGCGTTGACGGATGGAAGAGCCAGACCTCGGCCAGGCCGCCCATGGACGCGATTCGACCGAATACTCCATGGAGCTTTTCGACGTAGGTCTGGTAATCATCCCATGAAACCTCGTCGTTGCAGCAAGGGTCACACTGGGGTGACGGTATCGAGAACATCTTGCCGGCCAGCGCCTCGGGCAGGATGAAGTCATCGGAGGCGGTGGATATGCTCCGCTCCGCTAACGGGATGAACAGACGGTGAGCGACTGGGCGCCGGAACCAGGAACGCGGCGGCGTGTAGTAAAACTTAGGCGCCGGCAAATCGGCCATGTGATCCAGAACCAATCCCACACCAGCCTGGTGCAAGCCCGGCCAGGCGGCAGAGTCGGTCCCCCAGCCATGAGTGCGCATCGCGCTGACGCCCCCGGTGCCTGGGTTGCTCCCCGCCACACCCAGCAGTCCTCGCGCTCGGACGACGTCCGAGAAGACCTTGGTTGCGCCGACCAGGCGCTTCTTCGTTCGCGGACCGTAGATACTGCCTTCCGTCGAGTGCGCCTCGACGTCGACATGATGCATGCCCCGCAGGGCCTCGATATGATCGGTATTGATCCTGCCCAAACGCCCTTCGACGAACAGGGAGAGGGGGACATCGGACGGTGCCAAGAGCTCCGCCATGAACCGCGCGGCTCGTATCTGCCCATCATTCGGATCCTGATGCACGTCCCCGGTCACGAGGACCCCATGCGGTCGCTCGGATGGAATCTCCCAAGGCAGGGGTAGCTGGATTCCCTTCTTTTCCCATAGCAGGTTTGCGGTCAACCAGCGCATGAGTGCACGTGCGGTCGACGCGGCCGAGCAGTCGACGGCGACCCCATCCCGAGTTGGATAGCAGGATGTGACGCGAGCCAAGGATACGGAAAGGAACAGGGCCCATCCGGCTCCTGCTCGGTTCACCAGGATGGTCGGATAGCTTAGTCTAACCACGCCATCAGGGTCCGCACCCGGATCCAGACGCGCCGAACGCGCCAGCACATCACCCGTGTCCGGCTCCACCACGATGCTGCTGTCGACGCCTGATTTACCCAGGCGCAGCCCATCGCCGGGAAGGAGCGGGCTGATGAGCGGAGAAGCCTTGGCGACGTAGGGATAGGATCCCGAGAGACCCAGGTCCCACCCACCGAACCTCGCGCCCAGGACTTCGCGCAGGGAAAAGTCGTTCTC
>JBAPYD010000219.1:0-9248 GCA_049284555.1 Chromatiaceae bacterium
CCCATCAACACCATGAGCTCCCTGGCGCGCCAGGAGGGAAAGACCCAGGCCTGGTCCCTGCTCGGGTGGATGGGCATCGTCTCCGCCTTCCTGATCCTGTCCTTTTACAGCGTCATCGCCGGATGGACCCTGGCCTATGTGGTGCGCGCCGCCGGCGGTGCCTTCAGCGGGATCGACGCGGCCGGCTCGGTGGCCCTCTTCGGGGGTCTGACCGGGGACGCGGAGCGGCTCCTGGCCTGGCATACCATCTTCATGGTGCTCGCCGTCCTGGTGGTTGCCCGCGGGGTGTCGAGTGGCCTGGAGCAGGCCGTGAAATGGATGATGCCGGCCCTCTTCATCCTGCTCCTGATCATGGTGGGCTACGCCGCGCAGGCCGGCGACGTGGGGGCTGCCGCCCGCTATCTCTTTGCGCCGGACTTCGGTCGGCTCGGGGACCACGTCGGGGAGGCGATCCTGAGTGCCATGGGCCAGGCCTTCTTCAGCCTCAGCCTCGGGATGGGCGCCATCATGATCTACGGCTCCTATCTGAAGAGCGACGCCTCCATCCTGCAGAACACCGTGATCATCGCCTTCCTGGATACCGCGGTGGCCCTGCTCGCGGGCCTTGCGATCTTCCCGATCGTCTTCTCCCACGGCCTGGAGCCGGGCAGCGGACCCGGGCTCATCTTCGTCACCCTGCCGATCGCCTTCGGCGAAATGCCCGGCGGGTCCTTCTTCGGGGCCCTGTTCTTCCTGCTTCTGGTGGTCGCCGCCTGGACCTCCGGGATCTCACTCCTCGAGCCGGTCGTGGCCTGGCTGGTGGAGAACCGGGGCTTCAGCCGGGTGCGAGCCTCCGTCCTGGCCGGTGCGGCGGTCTGGTTGCTGGGGATCGCGTGCCTGCTCTCACTGAACCAATGGTCCGGCTACACCCTCTTCGGCAAGGGGGTGCTGGATCTGTTCGACTATCTCACGGCCAATGTCCTGCTGCCCCTGGGGGGCATCCTGATCGCCGTCTTCGCGGGCTGGGTGCTGCCTCGGCGGGCGACCGAGGACGAGCTCGGGATGGGTGGGGGTACGGGCTTCAGACTGTGGCGGTTCCTGGTGCGGTATGTCTCACCCGTGGCCGTGGCCCTGGTGCTCCTCAATGCCCTGGGTCTGCTCCGGGGCTTCGGGTTGGGTTGACGATGGCCGTTGTCAAAAAGTCCGCCCTGGTCCCCTATTCGGCAACGCGCATGTTCGACCTCGTGTACGACGTGAGGTCCTACCCGAAGTTTCTTCCCTGGTGCCATCGCACCGAGGTGATCTCCGAGAGCGCGGATCAGATCTGTGGGCGCATCGAGGTGGCGCGTCTGGGGATCCATCAGACCTTCAGCACCTGCAATCGGTTCGAGCGCCACACTCGGATGGACATCGCCCTGCTGGACGGCCCCTTCCGCAAGCTCCATGGAGGCTGGCGCTTCACCCCGTTGCGCGAGGATGCCTGCAAGGTGGAGCTTGAGCTGGACTTCGAGTTCTCCGGGCGGCTGATCGACAAGGCCTTCGGGGCGGTCTTCAATCAGATCGCCAACTCCCTCGTGGACGCCTTCTGCAAGCGGGCGGATGAGGTCTTCCGTGGTTGACTCGGTCGCGACCTTCCTCAAGGTCGCGGTCGCCTACGTGGGTCCCGAGATCCAGGTGCTGCGGCCCATGGAGGTAGTCCCGGGCACGACTGTGCAGGGCGCCATCGAGGGCTCGGGGGTCCTCGATCAGTGCCCCGAGATCGATCTGCAGCGTTACAAGGTCGGTATCTACGGCAAGCTCGCGGCCCTGGAACAGCCCTTGGAGGACGGGGACCGGGTGGAGATCTACCGGCCGCTCATCGCCGATCCCAAGGAGACCCGCAAACGGCGGGCCCAGGAGGGCAAACCGATGCGCAAAGGAGGGGCTTAGAGAGACCCTGATCAGGCGCCATCCTGGCACTGGGTCAGCGCGCCTCCCTGGGATCGGGGCAGTCCCGCCGCCGTCAGTCGGCAGACTCCAGCCCGATCGCCTTCAAGCCGCGCCGGATCAGGCCCTGACGCTTCTCGTAGTCCGGGACGGGGACGACGATCTCCTTCGGCTCCCGGGCGGCGGCGCGATTGGGGTCGGGACGCAGGTCACCCTCGACCCGGGCCAGGGCATCGTCCTGGAAGTACAGGGTCAGCTTCTTGACCTCCATGTCCTGGTGGCCCCGCTGCAGGCTGTAGGTGTAGTCCCACCGGTCAGCGTGAAAGAAGTCGGTGAGGACGGGGGTTCCGAGCAGGTACCGCACCTGGGTCTTGGTCATGCCGAGCTGCAGCTGATCCACCATCTCCTCGGTGATGATATTTCCTTGCTGCACCGTCATCTTGTAGACGAAGGGCAGCCGCTCCAGGGCGGAGGTCTGGTACTCGTCGGGCTTCTCTTCTCCGGCGCAGCCCGCGAGTCCTGAGGCCGCGGCGAGGGAGACTAGAAGCATCGCTTGGGTTATGTGGGGCCTAGGCATCGTCTCGGGACGGGGACACGGGGCAAACCCCGCCATGATAACAGGAGGGCGTGCCTTACAGGGCCCGGCTTCGATACCTATCGTTTCCCCAGGAAATCGGGAGTTCACGCTTGGAAAACCAGCAGATCAAAGAGGCGGGGCTCAAGGTCACGCGACCCCGGGAGAAGATCCTCGCGGTGCTCGAGCGCAGCGAGCGTCGTCATCTGAGCGCCGAGGATGTCTACAAGGAGCTGCTGAACAGCGGTGAGGACATCGGATTGGCCACCGTCTACCGCGTGTTGACCCAGTTCGAGGGGGCGGGGCTCGTGTGCCGCCGTCACTTCGAGGGGGGGCAGTCGGTCTTCGAGCTCAACAACGGCACCCACCATGACCATCTCGTCTGCGTCAAGTGCGGCCGGGTGCTGGAATTCGTGGACGCCTTGATCGAGGAGCGTCAGCAAGCGATCGCCGCTGAGAACGGCTTCCGCATCGAGGACCACTCCCTGGTGATCTACGGAATCTGCAGGGAGTGCGACCGGGGCTAGGGAAGCGGTGGACCAGTCAGCGACCGCCATGGCGCGAGGACGGGTGCCATTGTTCAATTGCTGATCTGGTTGAGTGCGTCCAGCAACTGACCGGGCTCCACCTCGTCGAGGCGGGCGAAGAGGCGCGCCGTGTGCCACCGCAGCTCCCGGGTGTCGGAGCCCAGCACGATCTCCTTGATGTCGAGCAGGGCGTCGGGCTGCATGCTGAACTGCCGCAGTCCGATCCCGAGCAGCAGGCGCGTGAAGCGCGGATCCCCCGCCATCTCCCCGCACATGGCCACCGGCGTATCGAGCGCGCGGCCGGCCTCGATGGTCATGCGTACCAGCCTCAGGATGGCCGGATGGGTGGGGTCGAACAGGTAATTGACCCCGTCGTCCAGCCGATCGATCGCGAGCGTGTACTGGACGAGGTCATTGGTCCCGATGGAAAGGAAGTCCATGCGCCGCGCGAGGGCGCGGGCGGACAGGGCAGCCGCGGGCACCTCCACCATGGCGCCCACTGGAATCCCGGCGTCGTAGGCGAGTCCCTCGTCGGCGAGCTCTGTCTTCAGCTCCGCGATGAGGGCCAGGACTGTCTCCACTTCCTGTACATTGGTGACCATGGGGATCATGAGGCGAACCGGCCCGAGGGCCGAGGCCCGCAGGATGGCGCGCAGCTGAGGGCGGAACAGCTCCGGTTCCTTCAGGCAGAGCCGAATCGCCCGCAGGCCGAGGGCCGGGTTGCACACACCGCTGACGGCGCTGCCGTCGAGCCGCTTGTCGACCCCGAGATCCAGGGTGCGGATGGTCACCGGCATCCCCCCGACGCCCCGGAGGATCTCGGCGTAGTTCGCCAGGTGCTCCTCTTCGTCCGGTAGGTCGTCCCGGTTCATGTAGAGGAACTCGGTGCGGTAGAGGCCCACGCCCACCGCCCCGTTGGCCCGGGCAGCCTCGGTGTCCTCCGGCAGCTCGAGGTTGGCCAGCAGCTCGACGGCCACCCCGTCCCGGGTCACCGCCGGGCGACCCACCAGGTCGCGAAGCCGTGCCCGGCGTACCTCGATGGCGGCGCGGCGTCCCTGGTAGTAGGCGAGGGTCCCCTCGTCCGGGTCCGCGAGGACGGTCCCGGACTCTCCATCCACCACCAGGGTCTCTCCCTGGCGCACGTAGCGGGTGACGTTGTGGATGCCGACCACGGCCGGGATGCCCAGGCTGCGTGCGAGAATCGCCGTGTGGGACATGGGTCCGCCGTATTCGGTGACGAACGCGGCCGCCCCGCGATGGCGCAGCACGATGGCGTCGGCGGGCATCAGGTCACGGGCCACCACGACGGCCCCTTCCAGATCGGGAGCGGAGGTCGCGAACTGGGGGCTCCCTCCCTGGAGAAAGGACAGGATCTGATGGACCACGTGCTCCACGTCGTCCCGGCGCGTGCGCAGGTAGGGATCGTCCATCTCGTCGAAGATCTGCACCAGGACGTCCCGCTGGGTCTGAAGCGCCCACTCCGCGTTGTAGAGCTGATCGCGGATGATGCGGCGGACCTCGTCCACCAGCGCGACGTCGTCCAGCATCAACAGGTGGGTGTCGATGAACTCGGCGATGTTCAGGGGCGTGGCGGGAGGGATCTGCTCGCGCACCGCCTTGAGGGCCCGACGGGCCGCCGCGACCGCCTCGTTCAGCCGATCCAGCTCGGCCCCGATCTGATCCCGGGCGATGGTGGTCTGGGTCGCGGTGCGCAGCCCGTGTCCAGTGATGAAGGCGGGTCCGATGGCCACTGAACGGGCGGCGGCCACCCCGATACCCTGGAACGCGATGGTCACTCCGCCTCCCCGAAGCGGCTCCGGACCAGATTCTCCAGGGCGTCCAGGGCCGCCTCCTCGTCCTCGCCGCTGGCATCGAGCATGATGCGGCTGCCGCGGCTGGCTGCCAGCATCATGACCCCCATGATACTCTTGCCGTTGACCCGCTGGCCGTTGCGCTCGATCTCGATCCGGCTGGTGAAGCCGCTGGCGCAGCTCACGAGCTTGGCCGCCGCCCGGGCATGGAGCCCCAAACGGTTGACGATCTCGATCTCTCGCTGCGCCACGGCCGCTCAGACCTCACCGGCGTGGGCGCCGCAGGCCAGCACGCCGTCGCGGCCGCCCTGCAATGCCTTGTCCACCAACTGGTCCAAGTCCAGGGCCGCGTAGCTCAGGGCGCGCACCAGCATGGGGAGATTGACGCCGGACAGCACACGGACGCGGTCGCGTCGCTCCAGCAGGGCCATCGCCAGGTTGGCCGGGGTGGACCCGTAGAGATCCGTCAGAACCAGGACCCCGTCCCCGTCATCGAGGTGGTCGGCGCGACGTTCCGCTTCCTGAAGCAGGGGATCGCAAGGGGCGTCGTTCTCCACCTCCACGGCCTCCGCTCGGGCCGGACAGGCACCAAAGATGCCGCTGGCGATGCGCAACAGCTCGCTGCCGAGGGATCCATGCGTGATCAGCAGGATCGCGACGCTCATGAGAGCTCCCGGTGCCGGATCATGATGCGGTGGCCCGCCGTCTCCAAGTGTCGGCGCAAGGCCTCCACCATGTAGACCGATCTGTGCTGACCCCCCGTGCAGCCGATGGCGATGCTGAGATAGCTGCGCCCGTCCCTCTCGAACTGGGAAATCCAGCGGTCGAAATAGGCGGCGATGTCCTCGCGCATCCGACGAACCGCTTCACTGGCCTCCAGGAACTCCACAACGGGCTGATCCAGCCCGGTCAGGGCCTTGAGCTCAGCTTGCCAATGGGGATTGGGCAGGCAGCGCACGTCGAAGAGGAAGTCCACGTCTCGCGGCACCCCATGCTTGAAACCGAAGGATTGGAGCAGGATGGAGGCCCTTGGGAGCGCGGCCCCGAGCAGTCGCGCGCGCACCAGGTGCCGAAGCTCATGGACGTTGGTGGAGGTCGTGTCGATTCGGATATCGGCGGCTCGCAGCACCGGTTCCAAGAGCTGGCGCTCGAGCTCGATGGCGTCTGCCAGCGGGCGCTCGCCGCGCATCAAGGGGTGGCGTCGCCGGGTCTCACTGAAGCGCTGGATCAGGGTGTCGGTCTGGGCGTCGAGGAAGACGACGCGACAGTCCACTCCCTGACGCTGGGCCGCCTGGATCAGGTCGGGGAGGTTCTCGAACTCGGCCCCCTCCGTGCGCGCGTCCACCCCGACGGCCGTGCGCTGGAAGGCTGCATCGAGGCCCTCGTGGAGCCCCAGGGCCAGGTCCTTCAGCAGGAAGATCGGCAGGTTGTCGATGCAGTAATAGCCCATGTCCTCCAGTGTGTGGAGGGCCACACTCTTGCCGGAACCGGACAGACCGCTGAGGATCACGAGCTTCATGTCGTTGGAAGGGACGGGGCTTGCGGCACTCATGGGGCCAGTTTTTCGACGGCGGAACGGCGTGTGGTGGTGCTCGCGGCTCAGGCTCGGGATCCCGGTGGGTCGGGCCGATCATTCGCGATGGCCCGCGCCTGTCGATCGATGAAGTCCACCCCCGCATCGTAGCCCCGGATCCTGAGGATCTGGTGGCGAACCGCCGCCTCCACCAGGATCGCCAGGTTGCGGCCCGGCGCCACCGGCATGGTGAAACGCGGGACCGTGACCCCAAGGACGTTGGTGACCGACAGGCTGCCCGTGAGACGATCGATGTGCTCCAGGACCGATTGATTCAGGGGCTTGAGATCGATGATGAGGTTGAGGGTCTTGCGCCACGCCACCGCCCCCTCGCCGAACATGGCGCGAATATTCAGGATACCCAGGCCGCGAACCTCCAGGAAATCGCGCAGGGGCTCCGGACAACGACCCTCGATCTGCTCCGGAGCGACCCGCGCGAATAGGGGGGCGTCGTCGGCGATCAGTCGGTGTCCGCGGCTGATCAGATCCAGTGCCAGCTCGCTCTTGCCCACCGCTGGCTCGCCTACCAGCAACAGCCCCATCCCGAGGACCTCGATGAAGACCCCGTGCAGGGTCGTGGACTCCGCCAGGGCGTGGGTGAGGTAGTAGCGCAGCTGGTTGATCAGCTCCTCGTCCGATACGGGGGTGCCCAGCAGCGGGGTGCCGGTGCGTCTGGCGTGGTCGCGAAAGACCCGGTCAGGCTCGATGGCGTCCGAGAAGATCACGGCCGCCGGGTGCTCGGAGAACAGCTTGGCCAGGGTCTCGGCGCGGGCGGTTTCCCCAAGCCCGGCCAGATAGACCAGCTCCGCGTGGCCGATGACCTGGAGCCGGTTGGGGTGGATGCAATTGAGTGAGCCGATCAGGGATTGTTTGGCGAGGTCCGGGTCGTGGCCCCGCAGGGGCCGGGTGTCCTTGGGCTCGGGGGTGAGCCAGCGCAGCCTGGACCTGGGGGCCGTGTGTCGGATGAGGGACTGGAGGCTGTCAGGCATGGGGCGGAGGCCCGGGGGCCCCTTCAATCGGCAGAGAAGATCCGCAGGATCGCCGCGGCGGAGTCCGCGTCCCTCAACCGCTTGCGTACCCTCGGGTCGCTGAACAGGCCCGCGAGCTGGGCGAGCAGCTGAAGGTGCTCCTCCGTGGCGTCCTCCGGCACGAGGAGGGCGAAGGCCAGATCCACGGGTTCCCCGTCCATGGCATCGTAGTCGACCCCCTCGACGGTCGTGACGAAGGCGCCCAGCGCCTCTTTCACCTCCTTGACCCGCGCATGGGGCAGGGCGATGCCATGGCCGAGGCCGGTGCTCCCCAGGCGCTCGCGCTCCAGCAGCCGCTCGAAGACCGTATCCGGGCTCAGCGTCGGGTGCTCGCTTGCGAGAAGGCGAGCAAGGGCCTCCAGGAGGCGCTTCTTGCTGCTCAGTTCGAGAGCTCGGGCGATTCGAGTCTCGGTAATGAAATCGGGCCGGAACATCGGCTGGGACTCCTGGAGTTTGCCGGCATCGGCTCTGCACCGCGAAACCCTGCGGCAAGCGCCTCCCGTGGGGCCACTCGCTCGCTGTAATCAGGTGTGTCGCATTGCTGCCGCGGGCGTGCGGCAGGCTCGTGGCGGGCACACTAGCTCGCTTTGCCACGGGTCTCAACGAAAAACACCTCGAACGGCCGATTTTCCCGTTCGAGGTGCCCGGAGAATGGCGCGGACCCAACGCCCGTGCAAGGGACGGCTACTCGGCCTCCGCGCCCTTTCCGCCGTTGGTCCGGTAACTGCTTTTCTTTTCCTTGTAGCGCAGCACTTGGCGGTCCAGCTTGTCGATCAACCCGTCGATGGCGGCATACATGTCCTCGTGGACCGAGTCTGCGAAGACCTTGGCGCCGTTGACATGCAAGGTCGCCTCCGCCTTCTGAGCGAGCTTCTCCACGCTCAGGATGACGTGGGCGTTGATGACGTGGTCGAAGTGTCGGGCGAGGCGCTCGAATTTGTTGTCCACGTAGCCCTTGAGTGCGTCGGTGACGTCGACGTGGTGACCCGTCAAGTTGATTTGCATAGTCTGCTCCGGTTGATTCAAACAGCCTGGGACCAGAAGGGCGTCTCAGGCCAGGCGCTTGCGCTCGTTCGAGGGCGGGATGCCCATGGCCTCGCGGTACTTGGCAACGGTGCGTCGCGCCACATTGATGCCCTGATCCGCGAGTTCGTCGGCGATCTTGCTATCGCTCAGGGGCCGGCGCGCGGACTCCCCGGCGATCAGCTTGCGGATCAGGGCACGAATTGCCGTCGACGAGCACTCGCCCCCCGATGCGGTGTTGACGTGGGACGAGAAGAAATACTTGAACTCGAAGGTGCCGCGGGGCGTGTACATGTACTTCTGGGTGGTGACCCGTGAGACCGTGGACTCGTGAAGGTCCAGGGCGTCGGCCACGTCGCGCAGGATGAGCGGCTTCATCGCCTCCTCTCCGTGCTCCAGAAAGCCTTGCTGCAGCTCCACGATCTTCGACGCCACCCGCAGGACCGTATCGTTGCGGCTCGCCAGGCTCTTGATGAACCATCGGGCCTCCTGAAGGTGGCTCTTCAGTGCGACGCTGTCCGCGCTTTGATCAGCGCGCCGGATCAGGCGGGCGTAGTCCGCGTTCACTCTGAGTTTAGGCGTAGATTCGGAATTCAGCTCGACCAGCCAGGCCCCCTCATGGCGGCGCACGAAGACGTCGGGGACCACATACTCCGAAGGCGCCGACGCGATCAGGGCGCCCGGCTTGGGATTGAGTCGGCGGATCAGCTCCAGGGCCGCTCGCGCCTCGGCCTCGCCGAGATTGAGCCCACGCACCAGCGCGGGCACGTCCCCGCGCGGCAGGTGATCGAACCCGCGGGCGCACAC
>JBAPYD010000220.1:0-11804 GCA_049284555.1 Chromatiaceae bacterium
TCTTGCCACCGCCCTCGGTCATGGCGGCGCGCTCCTGGGACCCCGCCGCCTGGAACCGCGTCCACCAGTCGGCGAGCTCCTGGTCCGCCTCTCCCGAGGCGGCGCGCAGCATCAGGAAGTCATAGGCGGCGCGCAGCCGCGGGTGGGTGAGCAGTCGGTGGGGCCGCTTCCCCTCCCGTTGGGCCAGCCGCGGCTGGAGGTACCAGATCTCCCGCATGGGGAGGGAGAATCGCTTGGGGATCGCCACGCGCAGGTGCTGCCGGGCGCAGACCTCTTCGGCCGCCTGATAGATGGCGTCGTTCGCCGGACGTCCCCCGTCGAGCAGCTGCTCGTAGCGCCGGCGCACCGGCTCCCAGAGGAGGATGGCGAACAGGAAGAAGACGCTGACCGGCTTGTCCTCCTGCAGTCGCAGGTCCGTGTTGGCGAGTCCGCGGCTCACGAAGGTGACCGGGAAGGATTGGTCTTCCCGGGCCAGACAGGACTCGGTCTCCGGGAACAGTTGGCCGAAGAGTCCGTAGTGCCGCAGCTTCTCGAAGACCGCCAGCCCATAGCCGCTGTGGAAGAGCTTGAGTAGCTCGTCGAACAGCCGGGCGGCGGGGATGTCCGCGAGCAGGTGGCCCAGCGAGAAGAGCGGCCTCTCCGTCTCGGGCTCGATGTTGAAGCCGAGCTTGCAGGCGAAGCGCAAGGCCCGCAGCATCCGCACCGGATCCTCCCGGTAGCGTCGCTCCGGGTCGCCGATCAGCCGCAGCTGACCGGCCTGCAGGTCAGCGAGCCCCCCCGCGTAGTCGATCAGGGAGAAGTTGCTGATGTCGTAGTAGAGGGCGTTGATGGTGAAGTCACGCCGCAGGGCATCCTCCTCGATGGTGCCATAGGCGTTGTCGCGGAGGATCATCCCGTTCTCCACGTGCCGGTCGCCCTCGTCGTCGTCGCCTCCCGAGCCCCGGAAGGTGGCGACCTCCACGATCTCCCGGCCGAAATGGACATGGGCGAGGCGAAAGCGCCGGCCGATGAGCCGACAGTTGCGGAACACCCCCCGCACCTGCTCGGGGGTGGCGTCGGTGGCGACATCGAAGTCCTTGGGCTCGTGGCCCAGCAGCAGGTCCCGCACCCCGCCACCCACGACGTGGGCAGCGAAGCCTTCCTGCTTCAGCTTGTACAGCACCTTGAGGGCATACTCGCTGATGTTGGCCCGGGAGATGTTGTGCTCCGCCCGGGGGACGATCAACGGACTTCGGTGCCCCTGTGGTTGCGGTGCGTCAGTTTCGGTTGCCTGCATCGGTGTGCGAGGTCCTTGGGTGGTTCTGTCGGCCGTCGCGGCGGGGACGCCCTGCATGTCGTCCTTCGGGAGTCGGGATGGGGGTCGCCGCACCGGCGCGGAGGGAGTCTGTTCCAATATCGACACTGGTGAGCTTGTGAGGGCGCGCGATCTCCGTATAATACGCGTTTCTGTGATCGCGTTCCGCTCCCTTCGTCTAGTGGCCTAGGACACCGGCCTCTCACGCCGGTAACAGGGGTTCGAAACCCCTAGGGAGCGCCAAATCCAAACAGGGTCAGGACCTCCGGGTGCTGGCCCTTTTTCGTCCCTGGGCCCCGAGCGGGGCCCTTTGAGTGGCCGGCCAAGCCCTCGTCCATCGCACCGCTCCCGGGCCCGGGTCTCCGGCACCGGCGGCCGCGGGCGCGCCCGGTCATGGTGACCACGCGCCCGTTGAAACATCTTGTTGCAAATTGGGCATGTCCTCGTAAGCCTCGGCTGCGATACTGCAAGTACTTCATCAATTGCTGATGAACCAAGGAGCAGTACCCCGATGGCCTACCCCTGCCTTCCCTTAGCCCTTGCCCTCGCGGCCTTCAACGTTGGCGCCGCGCCCGACCCGGATTCACCCATCGGGTCGGAACCCTGTATCCGCGGGGACGTCTCCGCGAGCGGGCTCTTCCCCACCCAGGCGATGGAAGACGCGTTTGAGTCCTACCTACGCTGGACCCAGGTGCAGCGACTCAGCCCCTTGGTCGCCTTCGAGTCCTTGATCGAAGGCGGTGCCGACCCCGACACACTGTTGCCGACCCGTCACATGGCGGGGCAGTTTCGGGACTATCTGCGCTGGGTCGAGGAGGAGGGGCTGAGCCCCCTCCACGCCTTCACCGCGTCCAGGCTCCACGACCCCGATTGACCGAGGGGGCGGGGCTCCGGCGCCGGGTGAGTCCCTCTGGCCCCGGCTCACCCCGGATCCTTGCGTCCGTTCCCCGCGTCATCGGGGGCCTCGCTGATGCCGGGACGGGCTCCGTCTAAGGTACCGGCACCACGTATCAGTCCCCGCCGCTCTTCACCTCTGCGATCCGGCGGGCGTCCCTGATCAGCTCCTCGGGCGGAAGCGGCCACAGACCGTCCGCGGTTGCGGGGTTCGGGCCAAAGCCCGGCCGGTCGTCCGCCGGCTCCAGGGATCCGTCCTGGTGAACCAGAAAGAGCCCCTCGCTGCCGCCGTCCGCGCAGTGCACGACGATCCGGGAGGCTGTCAACTCCTCGCCGTAGTCCACGTCGAACACGTAGCTGTGACCACCGATTTCACACTCGCGCGCCATAGGGCAGATCACCTGTGCAGGTATGGAAAGGTTCCTGGGCTGGGGGAGCCGATAGGGGGACACCTGCTCGCCTGGGAAGAGTCTAGGCGCTCCGGATCCGCGCCGCACCATAGGTCGTACCCCACCTTGAGCGCGCTGGACTGGAGTTCGCCGTGCCCGTCGTCAAAAAACAGTAATTAATTCTTCATGGGCTTGTCGTGACTTTGGGGGACCATTTCCCTACTACTGAATGGCCGTTCCGGTCAGTTCCGCCCAGATCCTCCTCGTCCCTCGGAGATCACGCATGAAGAAATCCACCCTACTCGCAGCGGCGCTCGCCGCCGGCTTCGCGAGCCTGCTCGGTGTTTCGGCGCCCGTGAGCGCGGACGTGAAGCTCAACGGCTCCGGCGCGAGCTTCCCCTTCCCGATCTACTCCAAGTGGTTCAAGGATTTCAGCAAGGAGCACAAGGACATCCGGGTCGATTATCAGTCCAAGGGGTCCGGCGCCGGTATCCAGGACCTGATCAACGGGACCGTGGATTTCGCCGCCTCCGACGCCGCCATGAACGAAGAGGAGATGTCGAAGGTCAAGCAGGGCGTGGTGTTGCTGCCCATGACCGCGGGCGAGATCGTGCTCATCTATAACCTCAAGGGTGTCGACAGCCTCAAGCTCCCGCGCGACGTCTACCCCGCCATCTTCACCGGTGCCATCACCAAGTGGAACGATCCCAAGATCGCCGCGGCCAATCCCGGTGTGGATCTGCCTGACAAGCCCATCACCGTGGTGACGCGCTCGGACTCCTCCGGCACCACCTATGTCTTCACCGGTCACCTGTCGGCCATCAGCCCCGAGTTCAAGGCGGCGGTCGGCCAGGGCAAGGCCCCGGAGTGGCCCAAGACGGGCAAGTTCATCGCCGCCCCCAAGAACGACGGCGTCACCGCCCAGGTTCAGCAGAACGAGGGCGCCATCGGCTACGTCGAGTACGGCTACGCCAAGCTGACCAAGTGGAAGCAGGTGGCCCAGCTCGAGAACAAGGCGGGCAAGTTCGTTGCCCCGGGTCCCGAGAGCGGCGCCGCGGCCCTGGCCGCCGCGGAGTTCCCCGAGGGTACCCTGCCGGGCAGCGATGTCCCCAACCTGATCGCCTGGGTCTGGGACCCCGCCGGCGAGAAGTCCTACCCGATCGCCACCTTCACCTGGATGCTCTTCTACAAGGACCAGGACGACGCAAAGGCGGCCGCCCTGCGCAAGCTGGTGGAGTACAACATCAAGGAGGGCCAGAAGATCGCCGACTCCATGGGCTACATCCCCCTGCCCGAAAACGTGCAGGAGAAGGTCCTCTCCGCCGCCAAGTTCATCCAGTAGTTTCGGGAAGGATCGCGTGGCTCGGGGCCGGGCGGCCCCGAGCCCGGGTGCAAGAGCGCAAACTGGCCGGGAGAGTCCCGCCGCGTCCATCCTGTCCTCCATAGAGCAGAGCGATGCGCCGGGATCGGGTGAGGCATCTCATCGCTGGTCGGGGACGCCGGCCCAACAGGCGATAGCGCGCGGGGGGCGCGATCCGCGAGCCCCTCCAAGTGATCTTCCGACCGTCAAGCTGTAGGCAAGACCATGGCCAAACTCTTCAAAGCCGCGGAGACCGCGAGCTCGGTCTCCGGCCCCCCAGGCGCCGTCGAGTACCTCAACGACCGCGTCTTCCGCGGCGTCGCCTGGACCAGCGCCTTCCTCATCATCGCGCTCACCGCCTACATCCTGTGGGAGATCGGCCGCGAGGCGGTCCCCGCGATGCAGCAGCACGGGCTGGGCTTCCTCACCGGGACGACCTGGAACGTCAGCAAGGGAGAGTTCGGCGTCCTCCCCGAGATCTGGGGAACCCTCTACAGCTCCCTGCTGGCCCTGATCCTGGGCGGGGTCTTCGGCATCGCCATCGCGATCTTCCTCACCCAGGACTTTCTCCATCACCGCCTGGCGACCGTCTTCCGCACCATCGTGGAGATGCTGGCCGCGATCCCCTCGGTGGTCTTCGGCCTCTGGGGCATCTATGTCGTGATCCCCCTGCTCAAGCCCGCGGCCGAATGGCTGCACGGGCACCTGGGCTGGTTTCCCCTGTTCGGCACCGACCTCTCCGGTCCAGGCATGGGCCCGGCGGCCCTGGTGCTGGCCATCATGATCCTACCGACGGTGGCCGCCATTTCCGTGGACGCCTTCCGGCGCATCCCCTACAAGGTGAAGGAGGCCGCCTACGGCATGGGCACCACCCGCTGGGAGGCCATCCTCAAGGTCATGCTGCCGACCGCCTCCTCCGGCATCCTCGCCGCCCTGGTGCTGGGGTTCGGCCGCGCCCTGGGGGAGACCATGGCCCTGGCGATGCTGATCGGAAACGCCAACCAGATCAGCCTGTCGCTCTTCTCGCCCGCCAACACCCTGGCGTCCCTCTTGGCATCCAACTTCCCCGAGGCGGGGCAGATCGAGGTGCAGGCCCTGATGTACGCCGCCCTGGTCCTGCTCGCCATCACCTTCGTGGTCAACGTGGCGGGTCTCGCGGTGCAGCAGTACACCATCCGCAAGTTCGAGGGTAAGAAATGAGCGACATCGATGTGACGACGGGTGTGGCGGCGCGTCCCGTTCCGCAGCTCGGGCGCAAGGTCCTCGAGGTGCGGGCGCTCAAGAGCGGATTCCTGACCGCCCTGACCTGGATCGCGGCGGTGCTCGCCTCGGTACCGCTGTTCTCGGTGATCTACATGCTCCTGGCCCAAGGGGGGACCCGTCTGTTCGGGGCCGATTTCGTGGAGGTCCTCACCGGCCTGCCCCCGGCTGGATTCGAGATGGGCGGCGGCATCGGCCCCGCCATCGTCGGGACCCTGGTGATGGTGGCCGTCGCGGCGGCCATCAGCATCCCGTTGGGGATCCTGGCCGCTATCTATCTGGGCGTATTGGAGCCCAAGAGCCACATCGCCATCACCTCCCGCTTCCTGGCCAAGGTCCTGACCGGCTTTCCCTCGATCCTCGCGGGCGTCTTCGTCTACGCGGTGCTGGTGATCCGCTATGGCTACTCCGCCTGGGCCGGCGGTGTGGCCCTGGCGGTCCTGATGCTGCCCACCGTGGTCCTGGCCGCCGAGGAGGCGATGGCCCAGGTCCCCCAGCGTATGAAGGACGCGGCTTACGGCATGGGCTGCACCCGCACCCAGGTCATCTGGAAGGTGGTGCTGCCCACGGGTCTGCCGGGGATCCTCACCGGGGTGATGCTGGCGGTGGCGGGGGCGGCCGGCGAATCGGCACCGCTGCTCTTCACCGCGCTCTTCAGCAACTACTACATCTCCCAGCTCACCGAGCCCACGGCGTCCCTCTCGATCCTCATCTACAACTTCTCCGGCATGCCGTTCCCGAACCAGATCGAGCTGGCCTGGACGGCATCCCTGGTGCTGGTCCTGATCGTGCTGGTGTTCAACATCCTGGCGCGGCTGGTCGGTCAGCCCAAGGTCTGAGTTCACTTGACCCAAGGTATCGGAACATGAGCGCAGCAGCAGAGGCCCTCTTCGTGGCGGAGCCCTACGAGGCCCAAGGCGGCGTCGTCATCGACTGCAACGTGGACAAGATCTTCTACGGCGACTTCCTCGCCGTGCGCGACAGCAAGGTCCCTATCGAAAAGAACAAGATCACCGGCTTCATCGGCCCCTCGGGCTGTGGCAAGTCCACGGTGTTGCGCAGCCTCAACCGCATGAATGACCTGATCCCGGTCTTCCGCTTCGAGGGGAGCGTGATCTATCACGGGCAGGACGTCTACGCGAGGAAGGTCGACCCGGTGGTGGTGCGCCGCTACATCGGCATGGTGTTCCAGCAGCCCAATCCCTTCTCCATGAGCATCTACGACAACGTCGCCTTCGGGTTGCGGCTCAACCGCTTCAGGGGCGATATGGACGAGCGGGTGCAGCGGGCCCTGGAGCGTGCCGCCCTCTGGAACGAGGTCAAGGACAAGCTCAAGAACAGCGGCCTGTCGCTCTCCGGCGGCCAGCAGCAGCGACTCTGTATCGCCCGGGCCATCGCGACCGAGCCCGATGTGCTCCTGATGGACGAGCCCTGCTCGGCGCTGGATCCCATCGCCACGCGCCAGGTGGAGGAGCTGATGCTGGAGCTCAAGCAGAGCTACACCCTGGCGCTGGTGACCCACAACATGCAGCAGGCGACCCGGGTGGCCGACACCACGGCCTTCTTCTCCGTGGACATCTCCCAGGGCGGGCGCACCGGGTATCTGGTGGAGATGGGACCCACCAAGCAGATCTTCGAGGACCCCAGGGAGCAGCTCACCAAGGACTACATCTCCGGCCAGTTCAGCTGACAGAGCCGTACGGGGGCCGATATGAACCGAATGCAGCGGATCGGGGCCGGGGTGCTGGCGTTGGTGGCGGCGGGCCTGCTCGCCGCGTGCGGGGAGGAGTCGGCCGAGATCGTGGACGTCGAGGGCGGGCTGCGCATCAAGGGGGCGGGGGCCACCTTCCCCCAGCCGGTCTATGCGCGCTGGATCGAGGAATACCAGAAGAGCCATCCGCAGGTCCGGTTCAGTTACGACGGCGTGGGCAGCGGCGAGGGCATCAAGCGCTTCCTCGCCGGCAGCGTGGATTTCGGTGCCAGCGATGCGGCCCTGAGCGACGCGGAGCTTGCGAAGGTGGACCCGGCGCGGGGCGTGGTGATGATCCCCATGACGGCCGGCATGGTGGTCCTCGCCTACAACATCCCGGGAGTGGGTCCGGGGTTGCGTCTGGCCCGCGACGTCTACCAGGACATCTTCGCGGGCAAGATCCGCAAATGGAACGACCCGCGCATCGCCGAGACCAACCCGGGTCTCAGTCTGCCGAGCGCGGATGTCGTGACCGTGGTCCGGCGCGACTCCAGCGGGACCACCTTCGCCTTCACCAATCATCTGGGGGCCGCCAACCCCTGGTGGGCGACCCAGGGGCCGGGGATCGGCAAGCTGGTGGACTGGCCCGGGAACGCCATGACGGCCCCCGGCAACGAGGGCGTCGCCCGGCGGGTCGGGATCACGAGCGGGTCCATCGGCTACATGGGCTACGAGTTCGCCAGCCGCCTGGGGCTGCCGATTGCCATCCTGCAGAACAAGGCGGGGGAGCTCGTCGCCCCGGGGCCGGAGTCCGGCCAGGTGGCGCTTGCATCCGCGGACCAGATCCCCGCCGATCTGCGGGTCTTCATCCCCGACCCGGAAGGGCCCGCCGCCTATCCCATCGTGACCTATACCTGGATCCTGCTGAGCGCGGACTACGCCGATCCGGCCAAGGCCCAGGCGCTCAGGGAGGCCATGGGCTGGGGGCTCGATGAGGGGCAGCCCATCACGGAGGAGCTGGGTTACATCCCCCTGCCGGAGTCCATGGTCGTGCGGGCAGGCGAGGCATTGTCGCGCGTGCGCTGATCCCTGTTGGGGTGCCGCCGGGGGCTCGGACACCTGGACTGGCACAGGGCACGGGCCGGTCACGTTCGTGGAGCAGCCTTCGGCCTCGGATCCGATTCCTCCTGTTCGCCGCCGAGCCTCGGCGGCATTTTTTCCTCGGGTGGAAACTGAGGACGACTTCGGAGGGCCTAATCATGTCGATGCAGATGAAAACCCTCACCCCGGGCGACGGGGACAAGGCGATGCGGCGACTGTTGGAGGATCGGGAGCGGCGCATTCGGATCGCGGCCTATTTCAAGGCGGAGCGGCGGGGCTTCGCCCCGGGGCGTGAGCTGGAGGATTGGCTCGAGGCGGAGAAGGAAGAGGATGCCCGAACGCGCCCCGTGAGCGCGGACTGAGCCGAGCGCACCTCGGAGCTGGAATTGGGCAGGACGCTTCTCGAATTGAGCGCCATCGAGGATGCCCTGCGGGCGGTACAGAGGGAGTTCGCGCGCATCAACGCGACCCTCGCGACTCCCCGGGATCCCCTCAGCGACCAGGTCCTCGGAAACCTCATGGCGGGCTACGAGTACGTCAACGCTTTGCTCGCGTCGGGGATCAACCCGGTCTTGCGGGGCAACTCCAGGCATCTGCTCAATCTGAACAACCTGGTGCTGTGTGGTACCGAGGCGGTCACCTACGAGCAGTGCGGGCGGCACATCAAGGAAACCGAGCGTCGCTTCTACGACGACCGCAACCCGGGCGGGGTGCGTAGCCTGATGGGCTATCTTGCGGACCACAAGGGCGATAACGTGTGGCGCCGAGCCGCCGGGGCCTATACCCACATCCTCTCGGAGCCCCAGCTGTTCGTCGAAGGCAACCACCGGACGGGGGTCCTGATCATGAGTCTCGTGCTCACCTGGGAGGGCAAGCCTCCCTTCGTGCTGACGGTCGAGAACGCCAAGGCCTATTTCGACCCCTCGTCCCTCGTGAAGGTCTGCAAGAAGCACAGTCTGCGTGGACTGTTCGAGATACCCAAGCTGCGCAGGCGCTTCGCGCGGCTCCTCAAGTCAGGGGCGGATCCCGCCTTCCTGCGCCCGGTGACCTCGGCCCAGCTGGGTGCACATGAGATCAACGGCCCTTTTTCGCCGCGGGCGCGAAGCGCCCCTCTCGCGCGGCTCAGTCCCGATGAGGGCTCGGCGGAATCCTGAGGTGCTGCGCTGGTTGCCTGGCTAGAGTTCCTCGTCTGCAGTGTCCTGATCGTGCTTGCCGGTGTCCGGCTCACACGATACGGGGACGCGATCGCGGACAAGACTGGTCTGGGGGGTACCTGGATCGGGGTCGTCCTGATCGCCTCGGTGACCTCCCTTCCGGAGCTGGCCACCGGTATCAGCTCGGTCGCGGTGGCGGGCACACCGGACATCGCCGTCGGCGATGTGCTGGGCAGCTGCGCCTTCAATCTGCTGATCCTCGCCGCGGTCGATGTGCTCAATCGCCCCGAGGGGCTGTACCGCGCGGCAAGCCTCGGCCATATCGTGTCCTCCGGCTTTGGAGTCATCCTCCTGGCCGTGATCGGGCTCGGTCTCGTCCTCTCCGCTGCCGGCCTACCCATGGGGCTCGGGCATCTCGGTGCTTACAGCCTCGCGCTGGTGGTGCTCTACTCCGTCGCCGTCAGGACCGTCTTCCAGTACGAGAGACTCCACGTGGGGGAGTTCTCCGGCAGCGAGCCTGACCGCTATCCATACATAACACTGCGTGGGGCCTCGATTCGCTATGCCCTGGCGGGGCTCGTGGTCGTGCTCGCGGGGGTCTGGCTTCCCTTCGTTGGACAGGCCATCGCCCTCCAGATGGGCTGGTATGAGAGCTTCGTGGGCACGTTGCTCATCGCCCTCGTGACCTCCCTGCCGGAGGTGGTCGTGACCGTGGCGGCCGTCCGTCTGCGGGCGCTGGATATGGCGGTAGGCAGCCTGCTGGGGAGCAATCTCTTCAATACGGTGATCCTCGCCGCCGACGACCTGCTCTTCACCCCGGGGCCTCTGCTCGCGCAGGTGTCCCCGAGTCATTCCGCCTCCGCGCTCACCGCGATCATGATGACGGGAGTCGCCGTGGTCGGGCTGATCTACCGCCCCCACCGGATTCGTCATGTGGTTGGTTGGGCCAGCCTGACCCTCGTGGCGCTCTATGCGCTGAACGTCATCGTTCAGTTCCGCTTCGGCGGGTAGGTCCCTCGTGGTCGCCTTTCCTCGGTCACAGGGCCTTGCGCGGTATCGCTCTATGCGCTCGCCGCCCCGTTCACGTTGCCGAAACCTCCGTGGTTTAGCATTTCGCCATCGCCTTGGGCCTGTCCGATAGCCCACGCGCGTCGTCGCGGCCCCTTCGATGTTCGGAGAGCCGCGGTGGTGAGCAGTTGCCCCCTGGAGTAGTTTTCCGCTGCGATGAACCGCGAGTATCACCGCTGGTACAGTCACCGTCTCGGCAGGGACATGGAGCTGCTGGTCTTCGGTCACGGGGGCGCCAAGGTACTGGTCTTCCCCACCCGCGACGGTCGCTTCTACGAATATGAGAACCTGCGTCTCGTCGAGTCCGTGCGCCACAAGATCGAGGCCGGGCAGCTCCAGCTCTATTGCGTGGACAGCATCGACTGGGAGTCCTACTACTGCTGGTGGTGCCATCCCGCCAACCGGGTGCAACGCCATTGCGCCTTCGAGGAATACATCTTGAACGAGGTCATGCCGCTCATGGCCTCGAAGAACGGCCATCCCTGCACCATTGCCCACGGGTGCAGCTTCGGCGCCTACCATGCGGCCAACATCGCCTTTCGTCACCCGCATCTGTTCCAGAAGCTGGCCGCCTTCTCCGGGCGCTACGACCCAACCCTGAACGTGGAGTCCTTTCGTGACCTCCTGGACGGTCACCGCGACGAGGCGCTTTACTACCAAGTACCGGTCCACTACCTGCCGGGTCTGGACGGATGGCGTCTCGATGCCTTACGCCGGATGGATATCGTTCTGGTGATCGGGCGCGAGGATCCATTCCTCGACAATAACCGTCACCTCAGTGAGATCCTGTGGAGCAAGGGCGTCTGGCACGCCCTTCATGTCTGGGACGGTCGCGCCCATCGGGGTCGCTATTGGCGTCAGATGGCGCCGCTGTACGTCTAGGTCGGTCCTCAGGTTTCCCGGCCCCGCCGGGTTGAAGTCGCCCGTATCCATCGCCGGCTCGGCGCGGTGCGCCGTGTTCGCCTCCCCCTCGATCTGGGCGTCCTCCGCGGCCCCATCCGCATCTCTTGAAACGGCCGTAGGGCCTCATCGTCGGGGTCATAGTCAAACTCGTTGAGCAGCAGGACGTCGGGGCGTACGCGTTGGATGATCTCGGCGACGGCCCGGATCTGGGGGTCGCTGGGCTCGCTCAGGTCCCCTATCAGCTCTCCTTGCTCGTTTCGATTGGCATCTCATGAGGAAAGCCGAGGGTGCGCACTGGGGGCTGTGGCGAGAAGGCAGGGGGCACCTGCCTCGATTGGGCGGCCGATGCCAATGGCCATCAAACCGTCACCAAAGCGGAACGAAGGGGACACGGCCTGGGGCTAAATTGACGTAAGCGTTCAGACCCTGGCCGTCATCCCGGCAGGGACTGCCGGGATCCAGACGCCATGGAGGGCGAATCGAGAGGGGGGTCCGAACGCTTACAAATTGACAGGGCCCTTGACTCAAACGCTTGGAGATGTTCCGTGCTGATATCCAGATGGCAGAACGATCGCGTGACGATGCTGCGAGGGGCCGCATTGTTGGCGGCAATTTGTTTGGCTCCCACCGTCAAGGCGACCCCGAGCCAGAACCCCGTCGCTGCCGATCGGCTGAAGGTCGTCGGGTTGGA
>JBAPYD010000221.1:0-11494 GCA_049284555.1 Chromatiaceae bacterium
TGAACCCCGACGCGCACTTTCCGCTGACCGATCCCGAGGTGAAGTTGCGGGAGGGACACCTGTGCATGAGCTACAAGCTGCCGCGACTGTCCTCCAGCACCATCCAGGTGCCGCTGCGACCGATCTCGGACACCGAGGCGATCATCCTGGGACTCGGTCGTACCCGCGGTGAGACCCTCAGGGCCATCACCGTCGATGGAGCCGAGCGCCTCCGGTACTCCGGCTTCGAGGGCCGTAGGCTGAGTACCGAATCCGGGACACAGCAACCAGACTGAGGATCGGAACCGCGCTTTGACCGAGTTCCGGCCATCCCGCCGTCCGACCGGAGACGCGATTCCCTGTGATCGCCTTCCAAGGACCTAGGCCTAGCAGCCTTCCCCGTCCCTTCCTGATCGCAGGCGGCCCGGACAGTCCCGCGCGATGCCCCACCGCTGCGGCCTTAACGCATCCGTAACATCACCTAGTGACATAGTCGGATTTTTGTCTAAGCTTCTGCTCACAAGGGGGACAAAAGGGAGGACCGGTCGCTCGTCCACAAGAGACCGGCGGAGCGCACCGGAACTCCGCAGTACCGTTGGCAACGGCCTTGCCACTGAGAGCGGAGAAAGCGAGATGAAGACACTCCTTGCAGCCATCGCGACGGCCGCATTCGCCGCCGGCGCCGCCGCCGCCGACGACACCTTCTACCATGGATGGGCCGAGGGTAATCCGGATCTGCTCCCTGCCGCAGACGCCATGGAGTCTGTTGTTGCCACTCAGCCGGGCGTTGGTGACACCTTCGACCGGTATCACGGTCTGGAGGCGGGAAACGACGATTTGTTCGGCACCCCCAGGGACAAAGGGGATCAGAGGTTCTCGAAGAACCCGAACGTCTACGGAGGGTTCCGTGGCCCGTCAGCCACTTACTGACCCCCAAGGGCAATCCCGCTGGAGACCGGAGCACCCCGTCTCCAGCGGGGGTCCAGACGCCGCACTTGGATATCGACGGCTGAGGAGCTGTCTGAGCCGTGAGGCGGGCCGAAGAAGGCGCGATTGCGCGTAATGTCCCTTCCTGATCGCTGAGCCCACACCCCCCTGCTCGAAGGGTTGACGGCGTCCGCCGCGGCGCCCTTCCCGGAGCGCTGCGCACGCCCCGAGGTTCGCCAAGTCGGACGTTCCAACGAATCGGGCCACTCTGGAGCCAGGGCCCTCTCTGCTTATTCATTGTCACATCCCCTCGCCGTGATCCGGGGTCGGCTACGGCTACCGCCTGAGACACCAAGATCCCCGTCGACGCCGGGCCATCGCAAAACGAGGCAATCTCCTCTGGGCGGCGGGCCTGCCGCCTCACAGGGGAGCGCGCACACCCAGGCGGAGAGGAGGGAGTCCATCGACGCCGGGGCTGCGGACGGCGAGCGATGCTGCCTTCACGCAACCTTCACCCTGTCTTGACCTTGCCTTGACATTGCCCAGGGTATCGTTCTGCCCGACCCTAACGCAGTTCCCGGGACTGTCAAGCCCGAGGAGGTTCCAAACGATGTCCGCACCAAGGGCCACGGCGGGTCCGGCTCCCCATCGCCCCAAACGCCCGGCCTCACCGCCCTGGCTGCTCACACTATTCCCGTTCCTTCGCTGGTGGCACCGCGTGGATCGGGGAACCCTGAAGGGGGACTTCCTCGCGGGCCTCACCGGGGCCGTGGTGGTCCTCCCGCAGGGTGTGGCCTTCGCCACCATCGCTGGCATGCCGCCGGAGTACGGGCTCTATGCGGGCATAGTCCCCGCCATCGTGGCGGCCCTCTGGGGGTCCTCCTGGCACCTGGTGTCGGGGCCCACCACCGCGGCATCCATCGTGGTCTTCTCGGCCCTGAGCGTCCTTGCCGAGCCAGGCAGCGCCGACTATGTCCGCCTCGCCCTGACACTGACCCTCATGGTCGGCGTCCTGCAGCTCATTATGGGGCTTGCCCGGCTGGGAAGCCTGGTGAACTTCATCTCCCACTCGGTGGTCGTCGGCTTCACTGCCGGCGCGGCCATCCTGATCGCCAGCAACCAATTCAAGAACTTCTTCGGGATCGAGATCCCCCGTGGCGTGCATGTGCACGAGGCCCTCGGGACGCTACTGCTCAACATCGAGCACGCCAACCTCTACGTGCTCGGGGTCGGCGTCTCCACGCTGGTCCTGGGGCTCGCGGTGCGCCATTGGTTTCCGCGCTTTCCCTACATGATCGCGGCCATGGTCGGCGGCAGTCTCATCGCGTTCGCGCTCAACCAGGTGCTCGGCGTCGAGACCACGGGCATCCGCACCGTCGGTGCCCTGCCCGCGGGCCTGCCGCCCCTGTCCATGCCGGACTTCTCACTCTCGACCCTGAAGCAGCTCGCCCCGGTGACCCTGGCGGCGACCCTGTTCGCGCTGACCGAGGCGGTCTCCATCGCCCGCTCCCTGGGTGCCAGGGCCCATCAGCACATCGACGGCAACCAGGAGTTCATCGGCCAGGGGCTGTCCAACATCGCCGGCTCCTTCTTCTCCGGCTACGTCGCCACCGGCTCCTTCAACCGCAGCGGACTCAACTTCCAGGCGGGGGCTCGCACCCCCCTCGCGGCGGTCTTCGCCGGCGTGCTGCTGGCCGGGGTCGTGGTCCTCGTGGCACCACTGGCCGCCTATCTGCCAAACGCGGCCATGGCAGCCATCCTGTTCCTGGTGGCCTGGGGGCTCATCGACTTCCATGCCGTGCGCAACATCCTGCGCACGAGCCGATCCGAGACGGCCGTGCTCGCGGTCACCTTCTTCTCCACCCTGTTCCTCGAGCTGGAGTTCGCCATCATGGCGGGAGTGCTCCTTTCATTGGGGCTCTATCTCAACCGCACGTCTCGGCCGAGGCTTCTGACCCGGGTGCCGAACCCGCGAAGCCCGCGGCGGGACTTCGTGACCGATCCGGGCCTACCGGAGTGCCCCCAGCTGAAGCTGGTGCGACTCGACGGCTCGCTCTTCTTCGGTGCCGTGAGCCATGTGGCCGAGACATTGGGCAAGATGGAAGAAGCGCATCCGAGCCAACGGCATCTGGCGATCGTCGGCAGCGGTGTCAACTTCATCGACGTCGCCGGTGCCGAGTTCCTGGCGGACGAGGCCAAGCGCCGCCGCGCCCAGGGCGGTGGGCTCTATCTGATCCGCGTCAAGCCCGGGGTCTGCGAGCCCCTGACCCGCGGAGGCTATCTGGAGGACGTCGGCAAGGAGAACATCTTCACCGGCAAGACGGAGGCGATTGCCTGGGCAACCTCACGGGTCGATCCGGAGATCTGCCGCACCTGCACCGCACGCATCTTCCTGGAGTGTGCCAAAAAACCGGGCGGTTCGAGGGAGACCACCAAGACCGAGACTCATACCGCAGACTCAGTCGGCGAGGCATTGGCGCAGCCAGCCGCGACCTGAGGGAGCAGCCACTCCCCGACCGAGCATCATTTCAATCGCTGTACACACTGGAGGAGCACCCAGCATGCCCACTCCGCCATTGATCCTTGCCGCGGTGGACCTCGACCGCCACGCCACCCATGTGATCTCTCAGGCATCCCGGCTCGCGGCCCTTTGCCATGGGCATCTCGTGTTGGTCCACGTGGTCGACGACGCCGACCTGTTCATGCCGGACCAGCCATTCCCCCAGCGCCCCGGAGATGCCCGAGACGCCATGGTTCGCCATGCGCGGGCCAGCCTGGTGGGCATGGTAAGCCACCTGGACCTACCCAATGACTGGGTCGAGATCCGTGTCGAGGTCGGACCGATCACCCAGACCCTGGCCGACATCGCAATCGCGATTCAGCCTCGCTACTGTCTGGTCGGTCGGGCGCGCCTCGGCCCGCTGAGCCCGAGCGCGGGCTTGGTCGCGGCCTTTGGGGCACCTGGCGACTGCGAGCTCCTGACGGTGCCGATGAGGCAGCGTGCCGACAGCGCGGGGATCATCCCGCGAATGCGCCATTGGCTAGGAGGGTTACCGCTGGACACGCCCACGCGCAATGTGCGCTAGGGAAGCGCCGATTCATCGCGCTTCCCGTCCGGGCCACGGATGACCCGTCGCCTTCAAGCGCCTTATGCCCTTGAACATGGAGCGTTTCGAGACTCGCGCGTCTCCGGGCGCAAGCCGATCGATTCCGCCGCTTCGCAGCATGAAGATCGGTCAGCGCAATCCCCTCTTGGCCCCTGTCTCCCCCCCTCACCCGCAGGCAGGGCGGCTGACCCGCCTCCAAACCGCCCCCTAGGTTGCATCGGTCGTGCGGCCCCGCTAAGGTAAAAGCCCATCATTCAACGGTTCCGATGTCCGCCGGATCCAGGGCGCGTCCCCGCCGGTCGGTCGGAGCCAGCGTCACTCCCGCACTACAGCGCGGGCGCGCGGGCGTGCCCCTGGTCTATCTGAAACGGGCCAAAGACGTCGGTGAAGCGGCCGGGCCGTCTCCGCAGCAGGAGAAGGAGATCCGAGCCAATGAGACCGAAGACACTTCCCGAGCTTCTGATCGCCGGGCTTCTGGCCTTCGGTCCGGGCACGGCCGCGGTGGCGAAAGAGGCCATCAAGATCGGCTGGACCGCCTGGTCCGATGCCGAGCTCGTGACCAAGCTGGCCGCGCGGCTCCTCGAGGACCGCATGGGTTACGACGTCGAGCTGCTGCAGACCGACATCGCGCCCCAGCATCAGGGACTCGCCAGCGGCAGCATCGACGTCATGCTCATGTCCTGGCAGCCGGAAACCCATGAGGACGATGTCAAGAAGGTGGGGGACAGGGTCGTCTACCTGGGCCTGCTGTACACCCATGCCCGCCTGGGCTGGGTTGTACCCGACTACATCCCGGAGACCGAGCTCAAGTCCATCGAGGATCTCAGGAAGCCCGAGGTGCGCGAGACGCTCGACGGCACCGTTACCGGCATCGACCCGGGAGCGGGCCTGACCCGTCTTTCGAAGAAGGCCATGTACGACGCCCAGGAGACCTCCTACGACGAGGCGGTCGCCAAGTACATCGAGAACAATCCGGAGCGGATCGATTATTGGGTGACCGGCGAGCTCTGAGCCCCCGAAGGCCGCGCGCACGGGCTGGCTGCCGGCGCCGCGGGCAACCTCCACAATCCAACCGGCAACCTCCCCGGGAAACCGAATGCCTGTCGACCAACAAGGACCAACACGGTCCAGCCCCCTTCTCGTCACCGCCGCCCTCGTCACCTCCTGCGCCCTCCTCCTGGACCTCTCTGGGCCCACCCACGCCGAAAGCGCCGATGTGGCCGCGCTCGAGCAACGAATCGCCGAGCTCAACAAGGAGCTGGAGCAGGCCAAGCGCGAGCTCGCCGCCGCCAAGCGGCAAACGAGCGCGGCCGAAGAGAAGGCCGCCAGGGCCGAGGCGGAGCTGGCCACCCGCGGGGAGCCGGAATCGGACAAGTTCCAGATCGGACCCGTCACGATCGGCGGAGCGATGCGGGTCAACTACATCCTGGGCAGCCACCCCAATGGCGGCTCAGGCCCGTCCCGTGGCGGAAACGGGGGCAACTTCGAGCTCGACACCTACCGCATCAATATGGCACTGAGCTACGAGCGGCTCGCCGGAAAGCTGGAATACCGCTGGTACAACGGCTACAACTTCATTCACACGGGCTGGCTCGGTTACGACTTGGCGGAAGGGAGCCAGATCCAGGTGGGAGTGACCCGCGTCCCCTTCGGTCCCGGTCCCTATGGGGTTTCCCAAAGCTGGTTCTTCGATCAGCACTATTACGTGGGTCTCGCGGACGACCCCGATCTCGGCATCAAGTACGTCACAGAGATCGGCGACTGGAACCTGGACCTCGCCTACTTCGTCAGCAGCGAATGGAATGGGAACGGGACCAGCGCCGACAGCGCGCGCTACGGCTATGACGCGGTGAGCTGGCGCTCCGCAATCGATGAGAACGGCGATGTCGTCAGCGCACCGGTGAACGGCTACCAGGAGCGCAATCAGGTCAATCTGCGGGCCATCTACAGCTTCTCCGAAGCGGCCATCCCCACCGACCTCGGTGTCTCGCTCCAATATGGCCAGCTCGAGGGCCGACGGGCGGACGACGGCAGCCACTGGGCCGCATCCGCCCACATGGTCAACCAGATCGGCAACTTCAAGCTCGCCACCCAGCTCACCCGTTACGAGATCGACATCGACGACGACAACCTCTTGGGCACCGACGAGCTGATCCCCATGGGGGCCTACGATTTCGCCTGGCCGGTGGCGACCAAGGCGTGGATCCCCGCCGTTTCCCTCAGCTACAAGCACGAGACCCCGGGGATCCCTTGGCTGGACTACGTGCTGCCCTATCTCGAATACAGCAGCATCGTCAAGGACGCGCGTGCCTTCAACGATAGTCATATGTGGACCTTAGGTGCCGCCTGGGCCAGAGGCGGCTGGTACATCTATAGCGACTTCGTCTACTCCGACGGCAACTATTTCATCGGTGACGACGGCGACGACTATTCCAATATCTACCGTGGCGTCGGCGACTTCGGGGTCACGGGTAACGATACGTGGAATTACCGATTCAACATCAATCTCGGCTACTACTTCTGATCAGGGCCATCCATGAGTCATCTCACCCACGAGAAATCCGCCCGCGAGAAGCGGGCCTTCGCCAGCGAGCTCAAGCGCATCGAAGAGGAGGCTCGCAAGAAGGCCATCCGGAACCGAGAGCAGTTCAAGGGCCTGCAGATCGCCCCGACCGCCTCCTTGGAGGATGATGCCGAGGGGAGGGAGCCAGGGGATGAGAACTGGACCGGATACGGCTTCGACATTCACCCCCACGTCACCTTCATCTCCACCATCGTCCTGGTTGCCTTTATCCTGCTGACCCTGATGTTCAAGGAGTCGGCCAATGGGTTCTTCGAAGCGGCGATGCACGGCATCACGAGCACGATGGGCTGGTTCCTGGTGCTCGTAGCCAACGTCTTCATCCTGGCATCGGTGTATTTCGCCTTCGGCCCTTTCGGAAAGATCCGGATCGGCGGCAGCGACGCCAAACCGGAGTTCTCCACGCCGGCCTGGTTCGCCATGCTCCTTAGCGCGGGAATGGGAATCGGCCTGATGTTCTGGAGCGTCGGCGAGCCCATGTTCCATTACGCCTCCCCCTCGCCAATGTTTAACGGTATCGAAGCCCAGACCCCGGAGGCCGCGCAGGCGGCCATGGGCGTGACCTACTTCCACTGGGGCGTGCACCCCTGGGCCATCTATGCCATCGTCGGGCTTGGCCTGGCCTTTTTTGCCTACAACCGAGGCCTGCCCCTCACGATCCGGTCGGTTTTCTACCCCCTTCTTGGCAACCGCATCTACGGCGTCTGGGGCAATCTCATCGACGTGCTCTCGGTGCTGGCCACCCTGGTCGGTCTCGCGACCTCGTTGGGGCTCGGTGTCAAGCAGGTCAACGCGGGACTGAACACCCTTTTCGGTATCCAAATCGACGTCCCGACTCAGGTCACGCTGATCGCGGTGATCACGGCCTTCGCGACCCTTTCGGTCATGGCGGGCCTGGACAAAGGGGTCAGGCGGCTCAGTCAGGCCAACATGATTCTGGCCGCGGTATTCATGCTCTTCCTCCTCCTGGCCGGACCGACCATCTTCATACTGAGCGGCTTCACGCAGAACCTGGGCTATTACCTCTCGATCTTCCCGGAGCTCAGTCTCTGGACGGAGACCTTTCGCGACACCAACTGGCAGGGCTCATGGACCGTCTTCTACTGGGCCTGGTGGATCTCCTGGTCGCCCTTCGTGGGGATGTTCATCGCCCGCATTTCCAAGGGCCGAACCGTGCGAGAGTTCGTGCTGGGCGTCATCCTGATCCCGACGTTGCTGACTTTTGTTTGGATGTCCGTATTCGGCGGCTCCGCACTCTTCGTCCAATCCCACGGACTCGCAGATATCGTGGCCGCTGTAAACGAGAACGTCGCGACGGCGATGTTCGCAATGCTGGATCACTTCCCGCTTTCTCAGGTCCTGTCCTTGGTCGCGATCGTGCTGGTCGTCATCTTTTTTGTCACCTCGTCCGACTCGGGCTCCCTGGTGGTCGATCACCTGACGTCCGGCGGCAAGCTCCATTCGCCCACACCGCAACGGGTGTTCTGGGCCGTCATGGAAGGCATCATCGCCGCCGTGCTGCTGATCGGTGGCGGCCTCGCAACGCTGCAGACCGCCGCCGTGAGCACCGGGCTGCCCTTCGCGCTCGTGCTGCTCATCAGCGTCTACTCGCTCTATGTCGGCTTCTCCCAGGAGGCCCACGTCGAGAACGCCGTGAAGCGCGCGGTGAGCGACGCGATCGACGAAAGGCGCCTCCAGGAGGCCGTCTCAACCGCGATCGACGGAGAGTCGCTCGCGCCCAGCCGGATTCCGTCCGGCTAACCGGGCTGGTAAGCCGACCTCCGTGATTCGGCGGATTCTGCCTTAGCCGTTCTCGACCGTCTCTTTGCCCTCCCCACCGAACCGGGTCGCGAGGTAGCCGATCACCAGGCCGACGAGGGCACCCTCGGCGGTGAACCAGAATGGCGATTGAATCATCCCGTCCTCTCCGAACAGTGCGACCAGCATCGCCGCCATGGTGTCGTAGGCGAAAAAGGTAAGGACGAAGTTCATCCAGGCCCCCACGAAGGGCGCGCGCAACCACCACGGCAGGGGGAGCTTCAGGATCGGGTGGCGGGTATAGACGCCGAAGACCCCAATGATCGCGCCAACGGTTGTGTACCAAAGCAGGATGCCCCATCGGACCAACCAGCCGGCCTCCGGGAGAAAGGACGGCATGAGCAGGAAGCCCGCAAGCCCGAAGAGAAAGCCGACGCCCTTTCCGATGGCGATGCGGGTCGTTAAGGAGGGATTCTCGAACATGTCTGCTCCCATCGCGCTCAGGTACGCTGATCTATCGATCGGGATCATTGACCCAACAGCTATATTGTAGGGCCTGTTACCGGCAGGCAGCGGGCAGGCGAACCGTGCCGAGAGCAAACGCGCTCACCGGCACCGCAGCAGTGCCTCTGCAACCTCCGAATCCGCCCGGAGCCGGCGGATTGGCCCGGACGCTCCCGCTCCGCCGCCCCCGGGATACAATCACCCGGCCCTCGAAATGGGGCGCTTGCCGGGGCCCGGGACAGTCCATGAGCCGTGTCAGTGCTCGGGCTGAAGGCCCAACCGGCTCTGCTCGTTCCGCGGCGTCTCGAAGCCGCTAGCCCGAGAAAATCGGGATCCTCCAAGGGGTTGCATAAGGTGCAGGATCTACCCAATCCGCGAAGACCGCTTGGCCCCCAGCTTCATGGGTTCCACGTCTGCGTTTGTGTCGCGGACATCGACGTGTCCCAGCGCTTCTACAGTGCCCTGGGGTTCGAGGCGTTGCCGGATCTCTGCCACCAGGACGACGCCGTGGTTTGGCGCTATTTCCGCCGCACCGGAACGGATACCCTGCTGGAGCTCCTGCAATACCGGCGGCCGCCCTGCCCCGTTGGGCATCCGCCTGCGCGGAGGGAGATGGTCGGCTTGAACCATATCGGGTTCCACGTCGAAGACCTGGATGCGATCGCAGCGCGCCTTCGGGGCCTGGGTGCGACTATCGCCGAGGAAGGGGTTCGGCCGGGATACCGCTATCTGTTCGCCACCGGACCGGACGGCGAATACTTGGGCTTCGCCGAGTTCCAAAGGCGCTGAAGCCTGAATGGCCTTTGATGGCTGTAGCAGGTCCTTGCAGGAGGTCGCGAGCCGATCTCCAGCGCCGACCGACTTTGCCGTCCCAAGCACATGCCCCACTCTCCGCCCTGATTGGCGCAACTAAGGTGGGCACCGGGCCCTACGCGAGACCCCTCCATAGGGTCGAGGTCCTCGAGCACGTCGCAAACGTCCTCCCATCGATCTCGAGGGCACGGTGTCTGGGTGTCGACGTGGACGACGCCTTGGGATGGCCGAGCGCACCGAGTACTGAGCGCTTGAGCAAGGGGGCGCCGCTCGGAACGTCCTGGCAAGAGTTCATGACGGGCGCCGGGGCGTTCGCGGTGGCCTGCGTGCCACGTGACGTCGGGAGTCTTGGCAGGGCTTTGCGTTAGACGTAACACGTACTATTCTTGGGCAGTGATCAAGAGTTTTGCCGACAAGGTGACCGCGGCCCTGTTCGTCGGCCGTCGTGTGTGCACGCTTCCGTCCGAGATCCATCGCTGCGCCTACGCCAAGCTGCAGGCTCTGGACGCGGCCGACACCCTCGACTTCCTGCGCGTGGCGCCGTCGAACCGGTTGGAGCGGTTGCGCGGCAACCGCGAAGGCCAGTGGAGCATCCGCATCAATGATCAGTGGCGTATCTGCTTTCGCTGGCATGATCGCGACGCCTATGACGTCGAAGTGACGGACTACCACTGACGCTAGCCAGTCCCCGAACATCGAGTCCCAAGAGATGCCCATGACGATCGAACGTACGCACCTGGACGATGTCGACTTTTCCGATATCGCCGACGGCACCGACCTGATGCCACCAGTCACCCCCGGGGAGATCCTTCGGGAAGACTTTCTGGAGCCCTTCGGCCTGTCGGCAAATGCCCTCGCCAAGGCGTTGCACGTCCCCCCGAATCGGATCACGGCCATCCTGAATGGCAATCGCGCCATCACCGCGGACACCGCGTTGCGCCTCGCGCGGTATTTCAGGACGACGCCGCAGTCCTGGCTCAACCTCCAGAAGAACTACGAGCTGGAACTGGCGAAGCGATCGGTGGGTCCAGCGATCGAGACCGAGGTCGAGCCGCGAGCCGCCTGACCCATCGAGGCTTCCGGGTTGCATCCCAGATCCTTAGTGAATGACATCAGCCCCGTGCGCCAGCTCGCGCCTGCCAGCCGCTCCGTGGAGGTCTGTGTGCACCCGCGGGTAGGGGGCTGCAACCGTCGGCTTCCCGCTTGGGATTGCGGCGTGCCAGCTCGAAAGTGGGCGACACAGACGCCACGGCGCCCGCCCTCCGCGAGTCGGGAAGACGCATGGCGTGGCAGCCGGGTAAGCCGAGGTTCCGGATACGTGCGACAATCCAGGATGTGTCCGCGGGTCTGGTCATTTCCCCTTTGCGACCACCCCACTTTCCGCATGAAGCCTGCCATGGGCGTACGCTGATTCCCTCTATTTCTCAGTCACTTCCGGGTAAGTACTGATCGATGGCGCTTCCCCTGCGCCCCGTTCTTCGCCTGCACCGGCACCTTACACTTCTTCAAGGTGACCTCGAACCCAGCAAACCGCCGTTTGCCCCGACGAGGACTCGAACTCCATGAATGCCGTCTCCCAGCGACCAGCGTCTCGCCTTCATTTCAGCGCCGCGACCTGCCGGCCGGCCCGCCTAGTGACCACCGCACTGGTCTTGGGAATCACGGCCGGATGTAGCCAGAAGGATGTGCCACAGGCCGCAGCCGAGGCACCGGCAGTAGGCGTTATCGCGGTCTCCGAGCAGAAGGTGAATCCCTTCTACGAATTCATCGGAAAGACCAGGGCCGCCGAGACGGTCGCACTCCGGGCGCGCGTCACGGGCTTCCT
>JBAPYD010000222.1:0-1709 GCA_049284555.1 Chromatiaceae bacterium
GGGCTGCCAGCTCCAGCGCTGGCGCGGGACCCTGCCCGGGGTGCAGCTCGCGCTGGACATCGCCACCGGGGGCGCGGTGGCCCGGGGCCAGATCGTGGTGGTGGAGAACTTCAGGCTGCGCCGGACCTTCGCCACCATCCTGGGGCTCGATCTGGACGACCGGGACCACCCCCTGACCCTGGGCACGGGTCTGAGCGGCAACAGCATCGTGGGGGACAGTCTGATCCTCTCGGACGCCCAGGTGCGCGACTTCCTGGCCCTCCTGGCCCCCGAGCTGGGGACCGATACGGCGCTCACCGAGGAGGAGGTCGCGGCCCTGCCCGAGGGGCAACAGAAGGCCGACGTCCAGACCGTGCGTGCCTTCTTCGACCGTTACAGCCACCGGGTGAGCGTGCTCCTTCACGGACCCGCCCGGCGGGATCGCGGCCTGGTGGAGGAGGTTCTCGCGCAGGAGCTGCCCGCCCACCTCACCTGGCGGATCGTGGAGACCGACCACCCCTTCGTCCTCGGTCTCTCCCCATTGCTCGCGGTGGACACCTACCTGACCGGGACCCCGCCCCCCAAGCGGGTGGCGCTCAATGACACCTACCTGGGCCGCGAGGGCGTGCTGACGAACCCGCGTGCCCTCTCACCGAGGGACGTCAATGCGGTGGCGGGTCTCGGGTAAGAGAGATTGGTACGCGAATGAACGCGAATGAACGCAAATATTCATTGAGTTGGGATCTATCCGGGGGGCGGGCCTCTGAGCCGGCTGGGAGATTGGCAGTGTGTGGCTTTCGTTGTCGTTCATCATTGCCCGATCCGGCTGAGCCGTGTGTCTCTCGATTGATGGGAGCTCGGCTCTCCGGTCATTTCCCAGTCTGCCCGCGGTTCCCCGAGATGCGTCGAATTGCGGCACTGCATTTTTCCCATTCGCGTTCATTCGCGTTCATTTGCGGACAATTATCTTGGTCCCGTCCATCAGCGGACGGACACCTGCGGCGGAGGGCGAGCCCATGAGTCTGACCGACACACCGACGATCCGGCAGGATGCGACCCTCGATAGGCCCCTTCGGCGGGTGGCCTACGAGGCCGGGATGCTGCTCGGTCTGGAGGCGACGCGGGAGGAGCAGGACTACCATCGCCGCCGGCTGACCCGGGCCCTCTATTGGCTGCACGGGGCGGGGACCGTGGCGGGGCTTCGGGTCTCCATCGACCCCGAGACCGACCCCGACGGGGACCCGGACCGGGACCGGCGGGTGCGCATCCTGGTGGGTCCGGGGGTGGCGATCGACGGCCTGGGCCGGGAGCTCCTGGTCCACGAGACCCATTGTCTCGACCTCGGGGACTGGCTGGACGCCCAGGATCCCCTGACGCTCCGCGACGGCTTCGACGACGCGGCGGACCTGCTCCGGCTTCGCGTCGCCGCCCGCTATCAGGACTGCCCCGTGGCGGCCCAGCCGGTGCTGGCCCGCAAGCTGAATCTGGGCACGGACCCGGTGCAGCCCAGCCGCATCGCCGACAGTGTCCTGTTGGAGCTGGTCCCGGACCCGCCCGGGGTTCCCGACCCGGGCCTCAACCCCTGGCCCCTGCACACCCCGCTGGACGGACCCCTTCCGACGCTCTCGGCGTCCGAGCAGGCCCGCCTGGACGCGCTGGACCCCAACGACCCGGACCAGGCGCGCGAGCGGGCGGTCCTGACGCTCCGCCTGCGCCTCCTGCACCTGTTC
>JBAPYD010000223.1:0-2823 GCA_049284555.1 Chromatiaceae bacterium
TGGGGCTTCCTGGCGGCGGACCGGCTCGGTGCCCCCTATCCGCTCGACGATCGCCCGGTGCCGGCGGCGCCCGAGCAGATCCGCCGGCTGGCATCGGCCCCCGCCATTGCCCGTATCCTGGAGCTGAGGCGGCTCGGGCGCCGGGCGGACATGCGGCGGGAGTGGCGCACCCTGACCCGCGATCTGGACGACGCGGCTCTCATGGCGGCCGCCTATGTGGCGGACGTGCTCGGCTGGCACGACCAGGCCATCTTCACCCTGGCCCGCACGGGCTACTGGGACGACCTCACCCTGCGCTTCCCCCTGCGCTATCGCGACCTGGTGGAGGAGCAGGCCTGGCAAACGGGGCTCGGGGAGGACTGGATCTTCGCGGTGCTGCGTCAGGAGAGCGTCTTCGCCGCGGATGTCCGCTCCCGGGCCGGCGCCCTGGGGCTCATGCAGCTCATGCCTGCGACCGCCCGCCAGGTGGCCCGGGAGCTGACGCCGGCGCGGGGGGGGCCGGGCTCGGCCGAGATCCTGAAGCCCGAGCTCAATATCACCCTCGGGAGCACTTATCTGGCCTGGATGCGGGACCGCTTCGGCCATGCCGCGCTCGCCACGGCCGCCTACAACGCCGGCCCCCACCGGGTCGCCCGGTGGCTCCCGGAGCACTGCACGGAGGCGGATCTCTGGATCATCTCCATCCCGTTCAACGAGACCCGCGGCTACGTGGAGCGGGTGCTCGCCTACCGGATCATCTACGGTGCCAGATTGGGGCTGGGGCCGGTGCGCCTGAGCGACCTGCTGCCGCCGATACCCGGGCGGGGTGACGGGTAGGGTGGATGCCCGCAGGGCGATCCACCAGCACAGTCCCCGTTGGCCGACTGCGCATGGAGATGGTGGGACCGCTTCGCGTTCCACCTTACGTGTTTCAAGGGGCCGGGGTCGGTGCCTGGTCGTCGGCCCTCAACCCAGATAGTCCGGCACTACCGAATCGATGTCCGTCGGGCGGATGCCCAGCACCCCGAGCCCGTTCTCGGAACAGATGCTATTCACCTGGAGCGACAGGTAATTGTCGAGCGTGAAGGGCCTGCCGGGCAGGTGCTGGAAGACCCGTGCCTGGAGCCGGGAGAGTCCGTCGCCGAGTCCGACGACCCGGCCCTTGCGCCCGATTCGGGCCGCCGTGTACTCCACCAGCTCTTTCAGGGTGAAGCTGCGCGGGCCGCACAGCTCGTAGGCGCTGCCGGCGGTGCCCTGGACTTGCAGGGCCCGCAGCATGGCCTGCGCCACGTCCCCCACGTAGACGGGGGCGAAGCGGGCGTTCGGGCAGGCGAGGGGGAAGGGGCCGGGCACCAGGCGCAGCAGGCCGGCGAATCGGTTGAAGAAGCTGTCCCCGCGCCCGAAGATGACCGAGGGCCTGAAGCTGGTCACGGCGATGTCGCGCTCGCTCGCCTGGTGCGCCAGGGCCTCGCCCCGTCCCTTGGTGCGCAGGTATTCGCTGGGTCCGGCGTGCGCGTCTGCGTTCAGGGCGCTCATGTGCAGATAGCGCCGAACACCGGCGGAATGGGCCGCCTCCAGGGCGTGGCGCACCAGGGTCACGTGTGTGCCCTCGAAGGTTCGGCCGCCCCCCTCGTTCAGGATTCCCGTCAGATTGATCAGGGTCCCGCAGTCGGCCATGGCGCCGGCCAGCGCGTCCGTGCCCCAGCCGGTGAGGGGATAGAGGCTGCAGCCGGGGACCAGTCGCAGCTCCCGATAGCGCTCGGGCCTGGAGACGGGCAACCGGCTGCTGTAGCCGGCCGCAGAGAGCGCGTTGAGCAGGTGGCGGCCCACGAAGCCCGTGCCGCCGAGGATGCAGACCTGGGTGTTCTTCATGCTGATATGTCTCCTCGCCCCTGAATTGCGCGGTTGATGGTGCCCGGGCGGCGGACCCGGCCAGGGTATTATCGGCGAACCCAGGCTGGCCGGCATCGCTCGGCGGACCTCTGCCGGCCCGCCATCGACCCTGGCGACTCGATCCCCGCAACTCGCAACCACCAACTAGCCACTGGCAACTGGCAACTGGCAACTGGCAACTCCACCCATGCCTTTCCTCGATCTGGTCGGATTCCTGCTCACCGGTGTGCTCTCGGGCCTGCTCGCGGGACTCTTCGGCGTGGGCGGGGGTGTCATCGTGGTGCCGGCTCTGATCCTACTCTTCGGCCACCTGGGACTGGGCGGGGACTGGATCCCCCACCTGGCGGTGGGCAGCTCGCTGGCGACCGTCGTCGGGACCGGTGCCGCCTCGACCCTGGCCCACCACCGCCGGGGAGGTGTTCGCTGGGACCTGGTCCTTGGACTCGCGCCAGGCATCGTGCTCGGCGCCGGGGCGGGGGCGGCAGTGGCGGGAGCCCTGCCAGAGCTGTGGCTCACGCGGGTCTTCGCGGCCTTTCTCGGTTTCGTGGGGCTGCGCATGCTGGTCCGCTCCCGGGGGCAGGCTGATCGGTCGCTGCCGGGCCGCCTGGGTCTTGCGGCCGTCGGTGGCGGGATCGGGACCCTGTCCGCCGTGGTGGGGATTGGCGGGGGGATCCTGACGGTGCCCTACCTCAGTGGTCGAGGTCTGGGGATGCGCCAGGCGGTGGGGACGGCCGCCGCCTGCGGCCTGCCCATCGCTCTGGCAGGGGTCTTGGGTTTCGTCCTGGTGGGGTGGGGGCGGGAGGACCTGCCGGCCTGGAGCACGGGCTTCGTGTATTGGCCGGCGGTCGGGTTGATACTCGCGGCAAGCATCCCGAGCGCCCCCTGGGGGGCTCGACTCGCCCATGCCCTGCCGATGGTGCTGCTCAGGCGCGCCTTCGCCTTGCTGCTGCT
>JBAPYD010000224.1:0-1565 GCA_049284555.1 Chromatiaceae bacterium
CCCTCGCCGAGGCCGAGGGCCGGCTGATCACCATCGAGCGGGCCTCCACGGCCATCGGCAACCCGGAGCTCAGTCAGCGGCTCGCCCGGATCGCCGCCCAGGGCCGGGGGATGCTGGAGCAGATCGCCGAGCGCCCCTCGGACCTGCGCCGCGCCCGGCGCTTCCTGACCGTGTTCCTGGAGGGGGCCGAGCAGGTCAGCGACGGCTATGTCCGCACCCATCACCACGCGGACTCGCCGGAGCTGGAGCAGAACTTCCGCAACGTGCTGGTGAGCATCGAGGACCAGCTCATCCGCCAGCGCGAGCGCCTGCGCCAGCGCGATGTCCTCGACCTGGACGTCCAGATCGAGGTCCTGAAGAAGCAGCTGGAGCAGGAGGGGATCCGGTGACGGGGGTGTTGCCCCCGCGCCTGGTCGACGCGATGCGATTGGGCACGAGCCCGACCGCATAACTTCATCGTCTCGACGCATTGCCCACTCGGAGGACGCTGATGAGCGAGTCAGAGATCAAGTCCCTGGAGCAGGTCGCCATGCCCATGCCCGCCCCGGAGGTCCTTCCCCTGGCCGAGGCGAGCCCGCCCGAGCAGGCCCAGATCAAGACGCTGCTGGCCGAGCTCGACCTCACGGACTCCAGCTCCATCATGCACTTCGGGGTCAAGGCCCAGCAGCAGCTGACCCAGGTCTCGGACCAGATGCTGGAGGGCGTGCGCAGCAAGGACACGGGCGCCGCCGGGGGCGCCCTGAGCGAGATGGTCGGCACCCTGCGGGGCTTCGACGTCGAGGCCCTGGACCCGAACGCCAAGCCCGGCTTCTTCGCGCGGCTCTTCGGGGCCGGCAAGCCCATCGCCAGGTTCCTCCAGCAGTACGAGGAGGTCCGCGACCACATCGACCGGATCACCCTGGACCTGGAGCGCCACAAGACCCGGCTGCTCACCGACGTGACCTCGCTCGACCGGCTCTACGACGCCAACCTGGGCTACTTCCGGGAGCTGGAGCGCTACATCGCCGCGGGGGATGCCAAGCTCGCGGACCTGGACCAGGAGACCATCCCCGCCCTGGCCACGCGGGTCGAGTCCGATGCGGACATGGTGCAGGCCCAGAACCTGCGCGACCTGCGCGGCGCCCGCGACGACCTGGAGCGGCGCGTCCACGATCTGCGGCTCACCCGCCAGGTGGCCATGCAGGCCCTGCCCAGCATCCGGCTGGTCCAGGAGAACGACAAGGGCCTGATCAACAAGATCAATTCCACCCTGGTCAACACCGTCCCCCTGTGGCGCCAGCAGCTCGCCCAGGCGGTGACCATCTACCGCTCCGGGCGGGCCGCCGAGACGGTGCGCGCGGCCACCGACCTCACCAACGAGCTGCTGCGCGCCAACGCGGAGAACCTGAAGCAGGCCAACGCGGAGGCCCGCCGCCAGATCGAGCGCGGCGTGTTCGACATCGAGACCGTCAAGGCCGCCAACCAGGCCCTGATCGAGACCATCGAGGAGAGCCTGAAGATCGCCGACGAGGGCAAGCGGGCCCGCGCGGCAGCCGGCGCGGAGCTGGAGCACATGGAGTCGGCGC
>JBAPYD010000225.1:0-3740 GCA_049284555.1 Chromatiaceae bacterium
GTCCTTGGCCGTGATCCCCGGACCCAGCTCGCCATCGACACTGACCAGCATCGCCTTGGATTTGCGCTGAAGGAGACACTGGGTGGCCAGCACGTGCTCGACCTCCGAGGTGCCGATGCCGAAGGCGAGGGCCCCGAAGGCCCCGTGGGTTGAGGTATGCGAGTCCCCGCACACCACCGTCGCCCCCGGCAGGGTGAAGCCCTGCTCGGGGCCGATCACGTGCACGATGCCCTGGCGGGGGTCCGCCATGTCGAACTCCGTGATCCCGAAGTCGCGGCAGTTGGAGTCGAGGGTCTCCACCTGCAGTCGAGACACCGGGTCGGCGATTCCGAGGTCGCGATGCAGCGTCGGCACGTTGTGGTCGGGCACGGCCAGGTTGGCCGCCGCCCGCCAGGGGCTGCGGCCCGCCAGACGCAGGCCCTCGAAGGCCTGAGGCGAGGTCACCTCATGGACCAGCTGCCGATCGATGTAGATCAGGGCGGTGCCATCGTCGTCGACGCGCACCAAATGCTCGTCCCAGAGCTTGTCGTAAAGGGTCTTGGCACCCATGGGGCAGCCTCAGTCAACAGCGAAGCCCGAAAAGATAAACGCCATGGACAGGGAACTCAAATACCGCACCGGTCCACTCGGCGCTGCCGGAGGCGATCCGAGCCCCGACTGACGTCAGTTCGAGCCTTCCTCGAGCGTCTCGAGGGACACCGCGTATACGGGCTCCACGCCGAAGGCATCCGGGGCCCGTGGGTCTACGGTGATCCACACACCCCCAACGGTGGGGGACCCGGGGACCTCCACCCGGACCAGGCGGTCGAAGGGACTGCCCGTCGCCGGGTCGATCAGGGGGTGGTCGTGCTTGAAGCGATGGGTATCCCCGTGGACCAGAAGAACGGGCCCGGGGAACCGCCCCATGAGCCCGACCAGGTCATCCTTGAATCCGCGGAATCCCCGTGGCCCGCGGCCCCGCTCGAAGAGCGGGTTGGCCTGGATCAGGATCACCAGGGCTTGCGCCTCCCGAGCCTTCGCAACGTCCAGGGCGCGATCCAGAAAGTCCCGATTGGCCGCCTCCCGGGCCTCGAGCTCGGCTACCGCGGCCGGTCTGGCCCGGGCGTACCCATTGTTGCTGCCCACCACGTGCAGGGCCACCACCAGGACCCCCGACCGCAGGAAATAGGCGTTCTCCGGATAGTCGGGCCCCTGCCGGGTCGCGCCCAGCTCGGACATCCGCAGCACCTGGGGGTCCTCGAAGAAGACCTTGCGGACCCGGGCGAGCCGAGCCAACGGGTCAAGCGCCCCGGCGCCCTCGCGGTGACAGTCGGTCCACTCGTTGTCTCCGGGCGTGTAGACCACCGGGACCGGCTGCGCGCCGAACAACGCGGCGATCTCCCGCAGATTGGCGTCGGTGCACGGGGCGCTGCCCGCCTTGATATCGCCCACGTGGACGATAAACGGCGTCCGCTGGGCCACCGCCGACGCCAGGAGGCGGCGCAGGGGCTCCTCCTCCGACTCCCGATAGGGCAGGTCCCCAATCGCGAAGAACCGCAAGGGCTCCGCGGCCAATCCCATCGCACCCGCTCCGAGCCAGATTCCCAGGACGAGCAGCAGGGAGCATCGACGTGTCGGGCGCATGAGTGCCTCACGAACGGCTTGAGAGGGCGCAGGCGTAGAATGCGCATATCCTGGCGAGGGGGCAAACGCCGGGGCGAGCCACCGGGGCCTTCCCTCGTTCCGGGGCTCCACGGGACACCCCCGCTCCCGAGGTAGAATTCCCCCATGGCCGACGCCAGAGAATCCGAGACCCCCTACGCCGACCTCGGCCCCGACCTGATCCTCGACGCGGTCGAGTCCATCGGCCTGCCCACGGACGGCCACCTGCTGGCCCTCAACAGCTACGAGAACCGCGTCTATCAGGTCGGCATCGAGGACGCCGAGCCGGTCATCGCCAAATTCTACCGGCCCGGCCGCTGGAGCGACGCCGCCATCCTGGAGGAGCACGGATTCACCCTGGAGCTGGCGGAGCAGGAGATCCCGGCCGTCCCCCCCTTCGTGACCGGCGGGCGCACGCTGCACGCGCATCGGGGCTACCGCTTCTCCCTGACCCCCAGGCGGGGCGGGCGCACCCCCGAGCTGGAAGACGCCCGTGTCCTCGAGGTCATCGGCCGCTTCATGGGGCGCATCCACTGTGTCGGGGCGGTCCGCCCCTTCCTCCACCGGCCCACCCTCGACATCGAGGGCTTCGGCACCGGCCCGAGGGACTTCCTGCTCGCCGGGGGCTGGATCCCCGCGGAGCTGCTCCCCGCCTACGAGAGCGTGGCGCGGGACGCCCTTGCCGGGGTGCGAGACTGCCTCGAGCGGGCAGGAGAGGTGACCCGCATCCGGCTCCACGGGGACTGCCACCGGGGCAATCTGCTCTGGACCGATCGAGGTCCCCACTTCGTGGACTTCGACGATGCCCGCATGGGACCCGCGATCCAGGACCTGTGGATGCTGCTCTCCGGGGACCGGCCAGAGATGAGCCGTCAGCTGGCCGACGTGCTGGCGGGCTACGAGGACTTCCGGGACTTCGACCACCGGGAGCTGCATCTCATCGAGGCCCTGCGCACCCTGCGCCAGATCCACCACGCGGCCTGGCTCGCCCGCCGCTGGCGGGACCCCGCCTTCCCCGCCGCCTTCCCCTGGTTCGGCACCCAACGCTACTGGCAGGACCATATCCTGGCCTTGCGGGAGCAGATCGCCGCCATGCAGGAGGGCCCCCTGTGGACCCCTTGAGGGCGACGACCGGCCGGGACCCTTCGGACATCGAGCGGGGGATGACCGCCCGGGGTCGAACGGGTAAAGTGGCGGCGCGACGACACGGCGAGCCCGATCAGCGATGCAAGACAAAGAAGACCGCCCCCTGAGCGAGGAGATCCAGGTCCGTGGGGCCGAGCTGGTGGAGCGGGTCAAGGCCCTGATCCAGGAAGGCAACGTACGCCGCGTGGTGGTACGCCGATCGAGCGGCGAGGCCCTGGTGGAGATCCCCCTCACCGCCGGGGTCGGGATCGCCGCCCTCCTGACCCTCATGGCGCCGGTGCTGGCCGCCCTGGGGGCCATGGCGGCCCTGATCGCGGACTTTCGGGTGCAGATCGAGCGCGACGCGCCCCCGCCGATCGAGCACCGTCCGGGCCCGACCGAAGGCGACGACGGCCCCTACGAGGACGTGGACGGGGAGACGAACGGGGACGGGGACCTCAACCGCCCCTGAGCCCCGACCGAGCCCCAAGCCCCATGGGCAACCCACTCCTCTACTCGCCGAGCGCTTCCCCCTCCATGGGGTGCTCGCGCAACCGGTCCGGCAGGACGAGCTGGAGGCCATCCTCGCGACGGCGGACCTAAACAGTTAACGCAGCGGACAACCGACCCGAACCCCAGAGATAACGACATGCAGCAAGTCAAGAAGACCGGCGACTACACCATCTTCCAGAAGAAATCCGGCCGCTACGCGGTGAAGGGCAAGGACAAGCAGTTCCTCCACGGCGAGGACAAGACCCGCATCCTGCTCGCCGAGGACCTGATCAATAAGCCGGAGCCCAAGCCCCCGACACCGGCGAGCGAGGCACCGGAGGCCGAGTCGGCCGAGCAGCCCGCATCCTGATTCCGTTCGACCTCGGACCGGCCCTGCCGGCCGACGCCGCCCTCCCCGACCTCCGGTCCGCCCTGACCCAAGGCCACGCGGTCCTCACCGCCCCGCCCGGGTCGGGCAAGAC
>JBAPYD010000226.1:0-3627 GCA_049284555.1 Chromatiaceae bacterium
GGGGCGCCAGTTACACGCTTCGATCCCGCTGCCCGCGCCGCCGTAAACGAATCGCTGCTCCGCTCCCGTGGATTTCGCGGCCGGAGAACGGCACGCGATGGGCCTCAACTGCCGTTTTTAGGATTAAGCAGCAGATCGTCGAGCAGCCGCTGCTGCCTGGGGCATCGGTTTGCGGGCGCGGGATGCCCGCTCTCTGCTCTAACTTGCTCTCCCTTCTTGCTTTTTGGATGTCTCAACGTATTATGTACGGCATTCCGGTACATGACAGGCAGGTCGAGATGGAGTCCATCACAGTCAACCAGTTCCGAGACAGACTTCGGGAACATGTCGAGAAGGTTCTCGCGGACCACGAGCCACTGAAGGTCACCCGCCGCAATGGGGGGGCCTTCGTCGTGATCGGCGCCGAAGACTGGGAGCGCGAGCAGGAGACCCTCTACGTCCTGCAGAACCGCTCGCTCCTGGACCAAATTCAGCGCTCCGCCGCGACCCATGCCGCCAGGACCGGCTACACCCCCACCGAGGACGAGCTCGGTGAGATCGATCGTCTTTGAGGGCGACACCTGGGGACGCTACGAAGAGCTTCGGCTCCAGGACAAACAGCTGCACCGAAATCTGTGCCGCCTGATCCAGGAAATGCAGCGGGGCGACCCTGCTGTAGGCGCCGGGAAACCGGAGCCCCTCAAGCACGGTCTTTCGGGACTCTGGTCCCGCCGGCTGTCCCAGAAGGACAGGCTGATCTACTGCTTCGACGACTCGGCGATCTACATCTTCGCCATCGGCGGACCCTATGGCGACCGATAAGATTGGCAAAGAGACACCAAGCTCCTGTCTTTCCGCGAGTATCGTCATGTCCCGTCCCCAATGCTGCGTTGCCCTATCGCGGACGTTACAAGGTAAGGCTTGGCTCCGGTCCCGTGGCCATGTGGCCCAGCCTAGCTTAGGATGCTGGATTGCAGGATCTGGCCCCGGCGCCACCTCTCAGGGAATCCCGACCTGCTTGCCCGAGAGGCAACAAGCAAGCTGTCACCGGAATTCGCACCGAAAGTCCTGGGCGAAGGCGATCCGGAACATCTCGCGCGGTTCACTTTGACTTGCTACACGAGGCCGGCTAGCTTCTCGTCCGATTCTCGATGGCTGGAGAATGCCCCATGACCACAGTCGTCCTCTCGGACGAAGGACAAGTCCCGCTTCCCGCCGACATACGACGGCGGCTGGGGTTGGGTGCAGGCGCACGACTCGAGCTCTCGGAGGAGCGGGATGGGCTGCGGCTGCGCGTTCTTCGTACACCTCCGCTGACGGATGTCGCGAGCCTTGCCGGCATGATCAAGGCACCCTCGTACGGGGTGCCGCGTCGGCTGGAGGATTTCGATCCCGCGTCGCTGCTGGCGCGCGAGCAAGACTCCGCCCCATGAAGTCCCTCGACACCAACGTCCTCGCGCGCTTCTTCATCGATGATGCGGACGATGCGCAGGCCGCGTAACAGCGCCCCTCGGCGATCGCCGCTCTTTCGGAGCCATCTATGGTCACGGTAACAGTGATCCTGGAATTCGAGTGGGTGATGCGCGGCTTCTACGGGCTGTCGCGGGCGGACATCACACAGGTGCTGTCCGCGCTTCTCGGAATCGAGCACATCACAATTGAGGATCGCCCTGCGGTTTCCACTGCCTTGGACCTGTTCGATGCTGGCATGGACCTCGCCGATGCCCTGCATCTGGTCCGTAGCGGCAGCGCGGACGCCTTTGTGACTTTCGATCGGAGACTGGCCAGGCGCGCCGAAGCGCTCGCGGCTTCGCCGTCTGTCGAGCTGCTCAGCTGAGCACGCTCAAGGTCAATGTGCGGAAGGTCATCATGAGCCACTTCCTTGTTGGCGGCGAGTCCTCAGAAGAGATGAGTAAACTTTCGCTGGAATTCAAGCTCCTGTCTTTCCGCGGGTGTCGTCATCTCCCGTCCCCAATGCTGCGTTCTCCTATCGGGGACGTTGGAACGTAAGACTCGACCCAAGTCCTTTCGAGCAATAGATACGGGTTACAGCGGATGGAAGAATCGCGTTCTCCAACCCACAAAGTGACGGAGTCAATCGTGAGAGAAGACGAGCTTCTTCAGCGTATTACTGTCAATCCAGAGATCTTCGGCGGCAAGCCGATCGTGCGCGGGCGTCGCCTCGCCGTCGAGCACGTCCTTGGAATGCTCGCGGCAGGAGACGACTTCGACACCCTGCTAGAGGGCTACCCCTGGCTTGAGCGCGAAGATATCCTCGCTTGCCTCGTCTATGCCCACCGTCTGGTACAGCACGAACGGGTCGAGCCGGTATCGCTCGCCCCCGCAGCGTGAGGCTGCTGCTCGACACCTGTGTCTGGGGCGGCGCGGTCGCGTGGCTCGTCGAGCGAGGGCATGACGTCGTCTGGGCTGGTGCTTGGGATTCCGATCCCGGCGATCAGGAAATCTTACGCACCGCGCACCAAGAGCAGCGAGTCCTGGTCACGCAGGACAAGGATTTCGGGGAGCTGGCCATCGTGTTCGAGCACCCACATGCCGGCATCCTGCGTCTGGTCGGAATCCCGGCGCGCCGGCAGGCGGAGTATATCCACTATGTCATCGAGCGCCATGAGCGCGAACTGGCGGATGGCGCGATTGCAACAATAGATTCGAATCGGCTTCGGATTCGACTTGGGGAGAAAACGTGGTCTGTCTCCTAATTCCGCACGGCGCCGCTTTGACGCCGGCGCCCCTTGAGGAACGATAGGGACACTACCAGAATGTCATTACACGCCAGCGAGAAGCAGCGAAAACGCCTGGCAGCCTGTCTTCGCGACAAAGCTCTTCGCGAAGCAGGTCATGCCACCGTGGCCAGCTTCTTGCGAATTCCCATCGCTGACATCAGCGCTCGGGGGACGATCTTCGCGGAAAGCCTGTCTGATCCAGTGGCAATCGCCGCAGTCGCTTGGGGCGGGTTCGCTATACCATACTGGACCCTTGGCTACGAACTGAAACCAAACGGCGTTTGCGCTCTGCTCGAACGTTATCGCGGAGCGAGCGACTACGACACCTACCTCTTGAACGAGGTCCGTGACCGATTCGGGGAAGAGCCAGTTCGGCAGGGCCTGCTTCTGGCGAAGCACGCGATAGAGATTCGCTGGGACACAATGGAGACTATCGCATCCGAGTTAAGGAAAGAACTCAGCGGAAGTACCCTTTGAAGTGCGCGTGAGCTTCGTATCCACAGTGTTCGGCGGGTCACAATTCTTCCTAAGCTGAGTAGTTCGGGGCATAGGTTGTGGATCATCTAGCGATATTTTGCGCCGACGTTGGTTCCATCGCGGCAAACAAGTTCGGTTGGGCGGCTTCTCTTCCTGGCGGACGCGATGATGTTGGATACGATATTGGGATATTCGCCGAACGCATCTCCGAGCAGATCGAAAGAGGAAATAAAGTCGCCATCGGGTTTGAATGCCCGCTCTTCGTCCCAATGCGAAAGGACCCTCGAAAGGTCAACGCGGCGCGCACCGGGGTAGCGGTAAGTGTCAAGGTAGTTGTGTGTGCCGCAGCACTGCGGCTTCGGTCGGCAAGGAGCCGTCCGGGCAGCACGAGAAGCTGCCGAAGCGATGGCGGGACCGACCCGCCGGAGTC
>JBAPYD010000227.1:0-11026 GCA_049284555.1 Chromatiaceae bacterium
CGCCTGGGCCTCGGCCATCAGGCGCGCATTCGTGGAATCGATCTGGTCGTGGATCTCGAGGCGCACGATGAGCGTTTGGGCCTGGGGGTCCAGGGCACCCAGAATCCGCCCCGCGTCGAGCAGATCCAAGGGGGCGTCCAGCCGGTATCCGCGCCCGCGCACCGACTCGATCCGCAGACCCAGCCGCTCCCGTACCTTATTCGCGGTCTTCCAGACCCCGGCGCGGGTCATCCTCAGCTCGCTGGCGATGGCCTGGCCCGAGTGCAGATCGCCATCGGCGAGCAGGCGCACCAACTCCAGCGCTCGGTCCATGGAGCCCTTACGCGTGGTCCTGGAGCCAAAGGGACCGTGCCCGAGCCACGTCTGCCGGCACCGGGGCCGCCCATCGGAGCTCACAGGTGTCGGCAGCCGCGGGAAGGGGCCGTGCCCTGAGCTCCAGGAGCTCGTCGCGACGGAAGACGTGGAGCCGCAGGTCTCCCCCGACCTGACCCTCGCTGGCGTCGGCGGACTGGGCCACGAGGCGCTCGAAATTCTCCGCGGTGGCGCGCAGTCCATCGACGGCTACCACCGTGTCCCCCGGGGCCAAGCCCGCCCGCTCGCCAGCACCGCCGGAGAGGACATGCTGGATCACGGCCTCGGGGCCACCCGGCCTGAGCCGGACGGCGAGGCTCAGGGTCTCCCCCTGGACCTTGGGGTCCGCATCGAAGCGCTCGACCCAGCCGCCCAGGTCCTTCGGGCCCTTCGCCGGCCTCAGGTGCATCTCGACCCCCACGGTGAGCAGAAGGCCCCGGAGATCCAAGTCCTCGGTCGAATCGAGGGCCTGCTCGAAGAAGTCATCCAGGTCGAGCCCGGTGACCTCCGCCGCCAGCCGCTCGACCCCCCGCTCCGAGACACCGAGCCCGGTACGCCCGTGACGGACCCACAGGGCACGCATGAGGTCATCGAGGGAACGCGCTCCCTGGGTATCGCGCCGGATGGTGAAATCGAGGGCCAGGGCCACCAGGGCCCCCTTTCCGTAGTAGCTCACGATAGCGTTGGGGGCGTTCTCGTCCTGCTTGTAGAACTTGGTCCAGGCGTCGAAGCTCGACTCCGCCAGGGTCTGCACCAGCCTGCCTGGGGTGCGCAGGACCCGGGTGATCGTCTCGGCAAGGAGCTGCAGATAGGCGGACCCGTCGATGACCCCGGCGCGCACCAGGGCGAGCTCGTCGTAATAGGAGGTGATGCCCTCGAAGGCCCATAGGAGCCGGGTATGGACCTCGGTGTCGAGTCCCCCCTCCAGCAGGGCCTGGGGTCGGATACGCTTGACGTGCCAAAGGTGGAAGTACTCGTGGCTACAGAGCCCGAGGAGGCGCCGGTAAGCCTCCGAGGGCGCCTGCTCCCCAGGCTTGGGCAGATCATCGCGGCTGCAGAGTAGGCTGCTGGAGAAGCGATGCTCCAATCCTCCGTAGCCCTCCCCCACCACGGTGGTGAGAAACAGGTAGCGGTCGACCGGCAACTCCCCGAAGAGGGCCGCGTGCTGTTCGCAGATCCGGGACAGATCCATTGCCAGAAGAGACGTGTCCGCACGATGGCGACCGCTGATGACCATGGCGTGGGGCACGCCCTGAACCTCGAAGCCCACCCGGATCAATTGGCCCATCTCCACGGGGTGGTCGATGAGGTCCAGGTAGTCCGTCGCCCAATAGGTCCCGTATCCAAGCGGGGATGTGCTCAGCGGCGCCAGGCTGGTCGCGACCTGCCAGTCGCCGTAGGCCTCGCCGAGGGCCGGCGCCAGCTCCACACCGCAGGGGCGATCATCGTATCCATGGACCCGGAGGAAGAGGCTCGGACCATTGAAATAGGCATGAGTGGTATCCAGGTGGGCGGCCCGGACCGAAAGGTCCCAGGCAAACACCTGATAGCGAATGTGGACCGAACCAGTCGGTGCGATCACCGTCTCATTCAGACGCCAGGTCTGTTTGTCGAGCTTCTCGAGGGCCAGGGGCCGGCCGTCGGCATCCGCCGCGGCGATACGCACGACGTTGCGCGCGAAGTCGCGGATCATGTAGCTGCCGGGGATCCAGGCAGGCAGGGAGAGGGTCAGCGGGGACGGTGAAGGACCCTGGATAATGGCCTCCACCTCGAATAGATGGGCCTCGGGGCTGGCGGGCCGGACACGGTAGAGGACGTCGAAGTGTCGATCGATTGGATGGGCCATCTTTGGGACTGAGCGTCGATCACCGACGGAGCGGGACCCGGGGTGCCTCCCGAAACGGCGCGACACCCCGAGGGGTGTCGACGGCAACAATCACGCACGAGCCCGGGGCGATCGCCCCGGGCTCGGAAACCAACTCAATCGGCTTACCAGCGGGGACCCCGGGAAGGACGCTCCCCGCGAGGCTTGGCCTGGTTGACCTTCATGTTGCGGCCCTTCAGCGGGGTCTCGTTCAGGGCTTTGATGGCGGCATCGGCCTCCGCGTTGTTGGGCATCTCCACGAAGCCGAAGCCCTTGGAGTCGCCGGTGAACTTGTCGGTGATCAGGTTCACGCTGGAGATCTCGCCGTAGGCGGCAAAGGCGTCGCGCAGGTCGTCTTGGGTCACGGAGTAGGCCAGGTTGCCAACATAGATATTCATCGTTCAGCAGTATCCATCAATGTGCATTGACGAGGGAGTGAGAACGGTCGAACGATCAATGCACAAATGATTCGACAGTCTTCGTCCCCAACCGTTGGGGACCAAATCAACGCTTTGGACAGACGCTACCGTGACATCGGGCGGTTCCAAATACACGCCGAGTTCGGCGCGGAGTCCCGATATCCGAGGTCGCGGCCATGATCTCTGTCCCCACCAGGGCCCGCGCCGCGCCCGACCTGGAGTCACCCGGCGTCCCGGTACGTCCGGACCGACTCCTCTCGCCGGTGCCGTTCGCGGCACCCGCGCGCAGATCGTGACCGTAGGGGACCCTGGGGGACGGTGCCGCTTCGGATCGGCGTCGGACGGCTGTGAACGCGCCAGGTGAGGGCGCGCGGAGGGCCGGCCTGGAGGCCGGGCGATTCGGGCAACGTGTAAGCTCCGCGTGGACTCGTCGGGGGAGCCCGCACGCACGCTCGTCGGCGGGTCTCGGCCGGGGCAACAGATTACAGGTCCGCTCAATCGGCGCCTGAGGAGGTCGAGGGATCAATCGCGAGGCTGCAACCAGGAAACGGGCGCAGAGTTTAGCCCCGACCAGATGGAAAAGCCAGCGGCTTTTTCCGGGAGAACCCAGTCGGGCGCCGCCACACCTTGATCGCTCGTATTTGGTCGAAGCCGCATCCACGCCCTCAGGTTCCGAATGTGCTCGTACGACCTGGAGTCGAACCACCGCGATCGCGTGTTCGGACACCCCGGCTGCGCCCACCAAAACAGCGCCCTATTGGCGGCGCTGTGAATCGATCAGACTGCCGCATCGCACGCGCGTCCTCCGCTGCTCCGTAAGTGCAGCGTGGTGATCCGAAGTCCATGCCTCCGGATCCCCACACCACCGTAACGGACCCCCCACGGAGAGAACGGAGCGCTCTGCGACCTCAGGCCGCAACGGCCTGAAGGTAGTTCGCCTTGAAGGCCTCGCGGTCTGCCTTCACGGTCGGATCGTATCCCTGTTCCTGCATCTTCTGCTTCATCCAACCCGGCAATACGCCTCGCACGTAGACGTTTTCCGGGTTCTCCGGGTCCACGTAGCGGGTATATTCACGTCCGCCCGCCTGCGGGGCCTTTGCAGCAGCGGCGCCCCGACGACGACGCCCCTGCACCAGCGGGATGATCTCGCTGAGCTCGTAGCCGTTGCTCAGGATCAGATCCTTCACCTGTTGCGCGACCTCGTGTTTCGCCTCTTGCCGCCTCACCGCCAAGGCGCGCTGGAGCTCGCTCTTGCTCTGCTCGATCGACTCCAACTGCTGCTGGATCTCTTCCACGCTTAGGTTCGCAAAATCCACGTTCATTACCTCCGAACTTTGTTATTGGCCATTCGCGCCCACTTAAGAGCGCCGCGCGCTCATAATGTAAGCGGTTTTCAATGGATGTCAAGCGAGTCAAAGAGAGAATGCTGTTTCCTAGCGACACGGCCACATTTTATCCATCCGCTCTCCTGCAAGGCTGAGGCACGGATGACGTACGTGCAGAGTCATTCAAGACAGCAAACGACCAGCGCCAGGCCGTTGCGGCGCCACGAGGCAGAGTCCACCGAAAGGACCCAAGATGACTTTCAGTCATCGCGGGCGCAGCCCACGATCAACGATGGCTCCTCGGCTGCACCGAAACCCACCGTGACCGCGACCGGCTGGCAGCAAACGGAACAATCCTCGGTGTAGCTCTGGACACCAGCAGAACAGTCGATCTCCAGCAACAATGGACTGCTACACCAGGGGCATTGCGTTTCATAGACCTCGATGGGATTCATTACGAGCTCCTTCTTGAAGGCATTCGACGAGGGAGCCACCGGACGGGCCGCGGCCCCCAGTCAACGGCATGGGCAAACTGGAGCCGCATCGATCGTTGAGATCCGCAGGAGACGTAAAACCGCGGCGCGGGCGAGCCCTCGTCCTGCAGCGCATTGCATCGCGCCAGGTTCAAAACGGCTTGGGAAAAGGCTTGAGGCTGCGCCAACCCGAGTGGTGCCCGGGGCGGGACTCGAACCCGCATGACCGAGGGTCGAGGGATTTTAAGTCCCTTGCGTCTACCAATTTCGCCACCCGGGCGTCAGTGGCCAGGGAACTAGGGCATGGAATGGAGTCCAAGGCCCTCTTCTGCCTGAGCCGCGGACTCTGGGGGAAGTTGGAGGCTGAGCCCGGAATCGAACCGAGGTACACGGCTTTGCAGGCCGCTGCATAACCACTCTGCCACTCAGCCAGAGGCCGACCAGTATATCTGCGCTCAGCTAGTCTGTCATCCGATCCCAGCACCCCTGCTGAACCTCCGCGGAGCCGGTCATCTGATCGCCACGGAAAAGCACCGGGGCCGCTGAGCCGACGCTACTTCAGAATTCTGGCGCACATGTCGAGACGCCGGACCAACTCACCGACTAGCCAGTCCTGTACCGTTTCCGGACTCACATCGGGGATCCAGTCGCTGAGCTGGGTGACGCGCAGGCCAGGGTATCCGCAGGGATCGATGCACCGAAAGGGCTGAAGGTCCATCGCGACATTGAGGGCTAGACCGTGGTATGTGCAGCCCCGTCGCACACGCAACCCAAGGGAGGCGATCTTGGCCCCCGCCACATAGACTCCCGGCGCATCCGCGCGGACAGCCGCCTCGATTCCACGCTGCGCCAAGAGCGCGACCACGCTCTCCTCCAAGAGGCGCACCAGGCGCCTGACGCCCAACCCGCTGCGGCGCATATCCAACAACAGATACGCGATGAGCTGTCCTGGCCCGTGGTAGGTGACCTGACCGCCACGGTCGCAATGCACCACGGGGATCTCCCCGGGATGCAGCAGATGCTCTACGCGACCCGCCTGACCCAGCGTGTAGACTGCGGGGTGCTCAAGGAGCCAGAGCTCATCCTCGGTGTCAGGTCCGCGGGCATCCGTGAATGCCCGCATGGACTCCCAGGTCCGACGATAGTCCTGCAGGCCCGACAGTCGGCGGACCAGCAACGCGCGCTGTCGGCTCACAGGGCACAGACCAGCGACTCGTGAGCGGTGAGGTCTTGGTAGATCGCGTCGAGCTGGGCCCGGCTCTGCGCCTCGATCGTCACGGTAACGGCGAGCCATTTTCCGCCACTGCTGGCGCGTACGCGCACGCCGCTGCCGTCGAACCCCGGCGCGTGCCGCCCGACGATCCCAACAACGATCGCCTCGATATCCTCCTCCGCCCTACCCATGGCCTTGATAGGGAAGCGGCAGGGGAACTGGAGCAAGTCCTCTGATGAGGTCATGGCGCAGGCCTCAAACGGCTCAGGCGAGCCCTGCGCGCACCCGCGCCTTATGGTCCTGGTAGAGGGCATCCATGCGCCTCCAAAGGGATCCGGGGACCCCCCGGCCCACTGGTGCCCCGTCCAGCTTGGTCACTGGCAGGACCTCGCGAGTGGAGCTGGAAAGCCAGATTTCATCCGCCGCCCAGAGCGTCTCGGCGGTTACAGGAGCCTCGACGAAGCGCATGCCAGCCCCGGCCGCCAGGATCAGAGCCAGCTCACGGGTAATGCCGGAGAGGATCTGCGGGCCCCTTGGCGGGGTTGTGATGGTATCGCCGGAGATCACGAAGACGTTGGTCGAGGAACCCTCGGTGACCAGTCCGTCGCGTATCATGATGGTCTCCAAGGCGTCCTCGTCCTGAGCCTCGCGCCGCATGAGCACGGCGGCCAGGAGTGATACGGCCTTGACGTCGCAACGGCTCCAACGCGGGTCGGGCCGGGTAATGCAGGCAACCCCCAGTGATGCGATCTCGGGTGAACGCGGCTTGATCGGCCGCGCCATCGCGAACACGGTTGGATGCACTCCTTCGGGGCAGAGGTGGTCCCGTTCGGGCGGTGCCCCGCGCGTTACCTGGAGGTAGACATACTGATCGGGTGCCGGTGGCGGACCGATCAACCTGCGCAAGACCTGCAGCCAGTCTCCCCGCGAGAGTGGACCGTCCAGCCGAATCGCGGAAAGACTTGCCGCCAGGCGGTCCAGGTGGGGCTCCAGTCCCAGGAAATGCCCCCCATAGCTGGGGATGACCTCATAGACGCCATCGCCGAACAGAAACCCTCGGTCCAACACCGAAACGGTGGCCCGCTCCAAGGGCACGAAGTCGCCATTGAGATAGACTTCGCTCATGGGCTGATGGACTCGATTAGAACCAGAGTAGAACGCCGTCCCAGGCCCGCTGCCACAGGCTGCCCTGCGCCACCTCCTGCAGGGCCACCAAGGGCACACGCAGGAGTTCCTGGTCCTCAAGATTGACCACGATGTCCCCGATACGGGCGCCCTTGGCGATGGGTGCCTTCAACTCGGGTGTCTTCTCGAGCCGGGCGCTCAGCTGGCCATAGCGTCCGCGCGGGATCGTGGCCACCACGTCGTGTGCCGGGCCCACCGGCAGCTCCTGCTCGTCGCCCATCCAGACACGCAGATTCTCGACTGGGGTTTCGGCCGCGTAGAGTCGATGACTCTCGTAGAACCGAAAGCCATAGTTCAGCAGCTCCAAGCTCGCCTGAGCGCGCGCCTCGGGTCCGGACGTCCCCATGACCACGGAGATCAGCCGCATATCCTCACGCTTGGCCGAGGCCACAAGACAATAGCCCGCATTCTGCGTGTAGCCGGTCTTCACCCCGTCCACGGTCGGGTCGCGCCACAGCAGACGGTTGCGGTTCTGCTGCTTGATCCCGTTGTATTCGAACTCCTTGGTCCCATCCCACACGTAGTAGTCCGGGAACTCGAGGATCAGGGCCGCGGTGACCGCCGCCATGTCCCGGGCCGTCGTGTAGTGCTCCGGATCCGGTAGCCCGGTGGCATTGGTGAAGTGGGAGTTGTTCATGCCCAGCCGTTTGGCGTGGGCATTCATCAGCTCCGCGAAGGTCTGCTCACTCCCTGCAACGTGCTCCGCGAGGGCAACGCTGGCGTCGTTTCCGGACTGGATGATCATGCCCTTGAGTAGGTCCTCCATCCCCACGCGCTTTCCCACTTCCACGAACATCTTGGAGCCGCCGGTTCGCCAGGCGTTCTCGCTGATGAGCACCTCGTCCGTTAGCTTCACGCGACCCTCGGCCAAGGCCCGGTAGATCACATAGGCCGTCATGATCTTGGTCAGGCTGGCGGGCTCCAGCCGCTCATCCGCATTCGCGGCCGCCAACACGCTGCCGGTTGCAAAATCCGTCAGCAGGTAGCCCTTGGCGTCGATCTTCGGTGGTGGAGGAACTACCGGGGACTCTTCCGCGGACACCGCTTGGGCGCAAACCAACAACAAACAGGCGAGCAGAGGGTACAGAATTGGCTTCATGGAGAAAAACCGAGAGGGCGGGGCGGCCGATGGACGGCCGCCATTCTAACAGGTCAGTATGTGGTTCAGGACCCGGAATCAGTTCCAGATTCGACGGGGCTCCTCCACGCCCAGCCGCACGAGTCTGGCAGAGATTGCCTTGGCCTCGCCCTCGGAGTCCAAGGGGCCGATGCGCACCTTATAGAGTGCTGGCTCGCCCGCGCTGGTGCGCTGAACGGAAACCACGTCGGGGAGATTGGCCACCAGGCGCCGGCGCAGGCGCTCCGCGTTGCCCGGATCCCCAAAGGCACCCACCTGGAGATAAAGGTTTGGCTTCGAGGCATCGGCTGTAGAGGTCACCTTGCCAGCCGGTTGCGCAGCAGGCTTCGTCTGGGGCTCCGCCACGGGCTTCCCTTCACCAACCGCAACGGTGGGACCCGAGGCGCGCTCGGCGATCTCCGCCGCCCCCGCGCCCGCCGAACTGGAGGCGGCCAAGGGGGAGGCTGAGCCCGGTACAGGCGCTGGCTGGGGCTCGCTGCGCGGCAGGGCTGGGCGCTCGCTGCGGGTCCACTTTTTCGGCTTACCCTTGGCTGCGGTCAAGAAGGGCCCGGGCTCCGCATTGGGCGCCAGCGGATCGATGGCCCTCACCTCCACCATCGCGGTGCCCTTTTGGACCACCCCGAGCTTCTTTGCCGCGGAGTAAGAGAGATCGATCACCCGACTCCCATGAAATGGCCCGCGGTCATTGACCTTGACCACGGCGGTCCGCCCGTTCTCCACATTGGTCACCCGGACATAGCTCGGGAGGGGCAGGGTCTTGTGGGCCGCGGTCATCTCGTACATGTTGTACCGCTCGCCCGAGCTCGTCCTGCGGCCGTGGAACTGCTTTCCGTACCAGGAGGCCAGGCCTCGCTCGACGTGACCCGAGCTCGTCTTCTTGGTGAAGTAGCGCTTGCCCTTCACCTTGTACGACTCGGGATTACCCCACTTGGACAAGGGTTCGACCCGTGGAACGGCGTCCGGGATATTCGACCCTTCGGAAGCAGCGGAGTCCGCCACCGTTGTTCGGCTCTCGCCGCGGCTGGCGCAGCCCCCAAGGGACCCCAGCAACAGCACCGAAGCGATCACCGCGGCCAAACGCCAAAGCAGTGCCCGATCCGCGACCAAGGGACCCGAGCGCACAACGAAACCTTGGCGCCCCCTCGACTCCTCGTTCATCTGACGACCCCCCACTTGTCTCACTCGCACGGTTGGAGGGAAACGCCCAACAGCTCGCGCTCCCCGCGGCGCAGCGCTGCGCCGGCCTCTTCTTGCCCCCTGCCCTGACTCTGACAGCCTCCCAGCCGACGCCAAATGCCGGGCGTCCCGGCCTTCGACCAGGAGGCGCCCCGGGACGTCCGAGTCTCACGTCGTCTCTCGTTTTACCCCGCCACGACCGTCCGAAACGTTGGGGGACCATGCGCGACTCGCCCAAAACCAACAGGGCAGGGCCCTCCCGAACACAGACCCCCAACCCGCACGATCAGACCCCACGCGCGAAACGCTCCCTGATCGCTCGACTCAGCTGATAGGCCGCCATGGCGTAGAGATTGCTGTGGTTGTACCGGGTGATCACATAGAAATTCTGCAAAGCGACCCAGTACTCCGCCTCGACCCCATCGAGACGCACCAAGGTTGCCGCAGCCTCTCCATCCACCGCCTCCTGGCAGTCGACCCCAACCGACCGCAGGTCATCGACGGTGGTATTGGGCTGCGCCGGCTTCTTCTCCGCGACCTCGAGGTCCGCCGGCAGCGTGCCTGGAACGTCTGCCCTGCAGGCTATCCGGCCCCCTCGCACCCACCCGTGACTCAGCAGGTAGTTCCCAATGCTACCGATCACGTCCGCGTTGCTCGACCACAGATCCCGCTTTCCGTCCCCATCGAAATCAACCGCGAAGGCGCGATAGCTCGAAGGAATGAATTGCGGCTTGCCCAGGGCGCCCGCGTACGATCCAAACGCCTCGGGGGCTTCCACCTCGCCCTCCCGATCAAGCAAGAGAAGCTCCTCGAGCTCGCCCCGAAAGAATTCGGCCCGCTTCGGATAGGAAAATCCAAGGGTGGTGAGAGCGTCGATGGCGCGATAGCCGCCAAGGTATGAGCCGTAGGTCGTTTCGACCCCCAGGATAGCCACGATGATTTCGGGAGGCACCCCGAAGGTCTCCGTTGCGCGGGATAGCGCCTCCTCGTTCTGCCGCCAGAAGGACGCCCCCCCTTCGATGCGCTCGGGGGTCAGGAAGAGACGGCGATAGCGGTGCCATGGCTGCGCCTCATAGGGTCGTTCCATGGCGTCGATGACTCCCTGCCGGTAGGTGGCACGATCCAACACCGCACGGACGCGCTCCAGCTCGAAGCCGTGCTTCTCCACCATCTCCCGGGTGAAGCGCGCCCGCTCGTTCTCATAGCTCGGGGGCTGTCCCGCACCGAGCGGCGACCACGGCAAAAGGGCCAGAGCAAAAAGCCAGGCCCACCGGGAAAGCGAGCCGAGGTTCCGGTCCGGTATCTTGCTCAGACTACAGCGCATGAGGGGCGAATTATCTAATGCTCTTTAATCAGTATATCCAAAAACCAATTAAAACTGAAGCGCTTTTCGATGCGTCTGCACGCTCATCATCAAGCCGAATCCGGCCATCAGAGTCACTACCGAGGTGCCCCCATAGCTCACCAGTGGCAAGGGCACACCGACCACCGGCAGCAAGCCGGTCACCATGCCGGTGTTCACGAAGACATACACGAAGAAGACCAGGGATAACGCACCGGAGAGGACCCGACCATAGGCGTCGGAGGCGTTGGCCGCGATCACCAGCCCCCGATAGATGAGGAACAAATAGAGGGCCAAGAGGACGAGGATACCCGCGAGCCCCAGCTCCTCTCCGACCACGGCCAAGATGAAATCCGTATGCCGCTCCGGCAGAAATTCCAGATGGGACTGGGTGCCGTTGAGCCAGCCCTTGCCGAATAGGCCGCCGGAGCCGATGGCGATCTGAGACTGGATGATGTGATAGCCGGAACCCAAGGGGTCTGACTCCGGATCCAGAAACGTCAGCACCCTTTGACGCTGGTAGTCCCGCATTCCGTACCA
>JBAPYD010000228.1:0-5977 GCA_049284555.1 Chromatiaceae bacterium
GCGAGACGGGGGCCGGTGGGGTGGATTCCCCCCCGGCGGATATTCCCCCGGCCACTCAGGGCAGTGAAGGGTTGGTCCCTTCGAGTGTCGAGGCCCCTTCCGCTCAGGGGCCGGTCGCTCGCGAATCCGCTGACGTTGAGGCGGTCGAGAAGACCGTCGCTCCTCCTGCGGCGGCCGACACGCGGCCCGCGGGCGGGTTGGCTGGCATCGAGGCCCCCGCCGCCGATTCGGATGCCGAAGCTCCAACGGAGGAGCGTCCGGCCAAGAGTGAGCCCATGGCCCCCGATACGGTCTCGGGGCCAGCTACCGAGATGTCGCCCGGCGCGAATCAGGCTGTCGGGTCCAGTCCTTCCCAGGCTGCGGTGCCCATGGGGGAGCCGGCAGCACGCAGACCGCGCCCCGCGGTGCCTCCGGGCCCTCCCTGGTACGGCCCCTATCAGATGGTTCCGATCCATCGACCGGACCTGCCCGGCGCCCCCTATCAGCTGGTCCCCTTGGTGCCCGGCGGGCAATGAGGTCCGTCCCTGTCGCGCTGCGAGGCGACCCTCGGGTGGGGCCGCCGAGCCTGGCCGTTTACCCCTGACTCGGTCAGGGTTGGGGCGACACGGGCTCCAGCCGCCAGATCTCCTCGTTGTACTGGGCGATGGTGCGGTCGGATGAGAAGCGACCGCTATGGGCGGTGTTGAGGATGCTCATGCGCAGCCAGCGCTCCCGGTCGCGATAGGCCGCTGCCGCACGCTCCTGGGCCTCGATGTAGCTTCGGAAATCCGCCGCTGTCATCCAGGGATCGTGCGGGTTTCGGATGGAGAAGATCACCGAGTCGAAGATGCCGCCCTCGAACTGGTTGAAGTGTCCCGACTCCAGGAGCCCCATGACCTGGAGCAGGGAGGAATCGGAGGCGATGATCCCGTTGGGGTCATAGTGGCCGCGGCGCTGCTCCACCTCGCCGGCGGTGAGTCCGAACAGGAAGAAGTTCTCGTCCCCCACCTGCTCCCGGATCTCGATGTTGGCCCCGTCCAGGGTGCCGATGGTCACGGCCCCGTTCATCATGAACTTCATGTTGCCGGTCCCCGAGGCCTCCTTGCCGGCGGTGGAGATCTGCTCCGAGAGGTCGGTGCCAGGCGCGATGATCTCCATGAGCGAGACCCTGTAGTCGGGCACGAAGGCCACCCGCAGGAGTCCCTCGGTCTCGGGGTCGCTGTTCACCACGCGCGCCACGTTATTGACCAGCTTGATGATCTGCTTGGCCATCGCATAGCCCGGGGCGGCCTTGCCCCCGATCAGCACGCAGCGCGGGGTCCAGTCGCGGGTGTCGCCGCGCTTGATCCGGCTGTAGAGGTGGATCACGTGCAGGATGTTGAGCAGCTGGCGCTTGTACTCGTGGATGCGTTTGACCTGGACGTCGAACAGGGCCTCGGTGGGGAAATCCACGTGGCAGAGACGGGAGACGGTCTCCGCGAGGCGGCACTTGTTGTCCTGCTTGATGTCGTGCCAGCGCTTCCGGAAGGCCGGGTCCTCGGCAAAGGGTGCGAGACGCTCAAGCTGGGCTAGATCCCGCACCCAGCCATTGCCGATGGACTCGTTGAGGAGCTCGCGCAGTCCGGCGTTGCACATGGCGAGCCAGCGCCGCGGAGTGACCCCGTTGGTCTTGTTGTTGAACTTGCGGGGCCAGAGCTCGTAGAAGTCCCGGAAAAGCCCCTCCACCAGGAGCTTGGAGTGGAGCGCGGCCACCCCGTTGACCGAGTAGCTGCCCACGATGGCCAGATAGGCCATCCGCACCTGGGGCACATGCCCCTCCTCGATGAGCGACATGCGCTGCAGGCGCTCGTTGTCGCCGGGCCAGCGGCTCGCCACCTGGGCCAGGAAGCGCGCGTTGATCTCGTAGATGATCTGCAGGGGCCGCGGCAGGAGCTGCTCGAACAGCCGCACGGACCAGCGCTCCAGGGCCTCCGGCAGCAGTGTGTGATTCGTGTACGCCATGGTACGGGTGGTGATCGACCAGGCCTCGTCCCATTCCAGGTGCTGCTCGTCGACCAGTTGGCGCATGAGCTCCGCCACCGAGATGGCGGGGTGGGTGTCGTTGAGCTGAAAGCAGTTCTTGTCCGCGAAGCGGCTGAAGTCCCGGCCGTTGAGCCGGATCCACTCGCGAATCACGTCCTTGATGCTGGCACTGGCCAGGAAGAACTGCTGGCGCAGCCGCAGCTCCTTTCCGTTCTCGTTTGCGTCGTTGGGGTAGAGCACCATGGTGATGTGCTCCGCGTCGTTCTTCTGGGCGACGGACTCCGGATAGCTGCCGGAATTGAATTCGTCCAGGTCGAACTCGTCGGTGGCGGCGGCCTTCCAGAGGCGGAGGGTGTTGATGGTGTCGTTCTTGTAGCCCGGGATGGGGATGTCGTAGGGGACGGCGAGGACGTCGTGGGTGTCCACCCAGCGAACGGCCATATGTCCCGCGTGGTCCCGGTAGAACTCGGTGCGGCCCCCGAAAGAAATTCGCTGGGTGTACTCCGGGCGCTCCAGCTCCCAGGGGTTGCCGTCCCGCATCCAGTGGTCCGGCTCCTCCACCTGGTAGCCGTTCTCGACGAGCTGGCGAAACATGCCGTACTCGTAACGCAGCCCGTAGCCCTTCACTGGGAGCTGCAGGGTGGCGCAGGAATCGAGGAAGCAGGCGGCAAGCCGGCCCAGACCCCCGTTCCCCAGCCCGGCGTCCGGCTCGGGCTCCGATATCTCCTCAAGCAGCACCCCCATCTGAAAGAGGCCCTGCTCCACCTGGTCGCCGATCCCTAGGTTCAGCATGGCGTTGCACAGGGCGCGCCCCATGAGGAACTCCAGGGAGAGATAGTAGGTGCGCTTGCAGTCGGCCTCGTCGTGGGCGTGGCGGGTACGCTTCCAGCGCTCCATGAGGCGGTCCCGCAGGGTGATGGCGAGGGCCTTGTACGGGTAGTAGGCCGATCGGCAGTCCCGATCCCTGCCCAGGGTATGGGCGTAGTAGCGCTGGAAGTCCTTGGCGATCCCCTCGGCGTCCATCGCGAGGGGGGCGAGCTCGAAGAACTTGGGGTTGGGTTCGCTGCGAACCAGGTTGACGAAAGGCGACATGGCAAGTCCTTGGGATTCTTGTGATCGATGGGTCTCTGGACCCGGAATGCTCGTGCGGGAAAGCGCGACGAATCAATGCTTCCCCAAGGGGTCAGGCGATCGTGTGGCCCTGTCCCGGAACCGAAGGCATTGGGCTCGGGGAATTCTACTAGCAATTGCCGAGCCGGATGTTGGCTCCTTTCGCTCCCGGCAGGTCACCAAGCGCGGTGTTGCGGATCGAGGTCAGAAGTACACGGCCGTCATCCTCCATCCGGTTCCCTGAAGGGACAGGCGCGCGTAGACGGGTGACTCGGCGGGCGCACCGATGCGGAGCGAGAAGTGGATGGGATCGTCGAAGAAGGCGCGGCTCAGGGCCCCCGCGAGGCCCTTGCCTGGTGGCGAGTGGCTCAACAGGCGCCCCTGCACCCAGTCGAGGCTGACCTGGTGCTCGATGGCCCCGGTGCCGTTGCGCCGAATGGCGTGCTCGATCCAGTGGATGAACTCGTCCGACACCGGGCCGATGCTGCTCGCCTCGTCCTTGTTCAGCTTGCGACGGATCTCCTCGCGGACGGCATCGAGGTCGACCAAGTGGGCGAGGGCCGCGGGGTCATTCCGGGCCAGGGCGCGGTCGAGACGCCAGAGGGTGACGTAGGGCCAGGCCAGATAGGCCAGGAGGACGACGATCGGGATCAGGAGCTGCGAGATCGGCAGCCGCCGCTCGCCGATGGTGTCCAGAGGCCTGCGGGCGAAGGGGAGACCCAGCCTCACGCCAGCTCCGCCTGCAGGCGTTCCAGCTCCTCGCCCAGGGCGAGCCACTCGCCCTCGGCCTCGCCGAGGGCCGCCCCCACCTGGCGCTGCTCCTCCAGGAGGGCGAGCAGGCGTGGCTTGGACTCGGGGGCATAGAGTGCGGAGTCCACCAGGCACTGATCCAGCTCCCGGCGGCGACGCTCCAGGCGCTCCAGCTGTTGCTCCAGTACCTTGAGGCGGTTGCGCAGGGGCTGCAGGGCCTTGCGCTGCTCGGCCTTGTCACGCCGTTGCTGCTTGCGCTGGTTTCCCTGGCGGTCGCCGGGCTCGATGGGGCCGGCATCGGGGTCGCGGGCCGCCAGCCAGGCGGGGTAGTCGTCCAGCTCGCCGTCGAATGGCGCGACCGAGCCCCCGTCCACGAGGAGCAGGGTGTCCACGGTCACCCGCAGCAGATGGCGGTCGTGGGAGACCAGGATCATGGCCCCCTCGAACCCCTGGAGGGCCTCGGCCAGGGCGTGCCGCATCTCCAGGTCCAGGTGGTTGGTGGGCTCGTCGAGCAGGAGCAGGTTGGGCCTTTGTCGGATCAGCAGGGCGAGCACCAGCCGGGCCTTCTCTCCGCCGGAGAGGGGCGCAACCGGCCCCAGGGCCCGATCCCCATCGAACCCGAAGCCCCCCAGGTAATCCCGCAGGGCCTGCTCGGTGGACCCGGTGTCCACCCGCTGCAGGTGGCGCAGGGGACTCTCGTCCGGGCGCAGCTGGTCCAGCTGGTGTTGGGCGAAGTAGCCGACGCGCAGCTCCTGGGCGGTCTCCCTGTGGCCACCCGAGGGATCCAGCTCGCCGGCCAGGACCTTGACCAGCGTCGACTTGCCGGCCCCGTTGGCCCCCAGGAGGCCGATCCGATCGCCCGGCGAGAGGCTGAGATCGACCCCGTCGAGGACCGGGCGCCCGGCGTAACCCGCGTGGATCCCCTCCAGTCGCAACAGGGGGTGGGGGAGGTGGCGCGGGGGCTCGAATTCGAAGCGAAACGGCGAGTCCACGTGGGCCGGGACGATCAGCTCCATGCGCTCCAGGGCCTTGAGTCGGCTCTGGGCCTGGCGGGCCTTGGTCGCCTTCGCGCGGAAGCGCTCCACGAAGCGGTGCATGTGGGCAACCTCCCGCTGCTGGCGCTCATAGGCCGCCTGCTGCTGGGCGAGCCGTTCCGCACGCTGGCGCTCGAAGGCCGAGTAGTTGCCCGTGTAGAGGGTGAGACGCTGCTGCTCCAGGTGGAGCGTGTGGCCGACCACCGCGTCGAGGAAGTCCCGGTCGTGGGAGATGAGCAGCAAGGTCCCGCGATAGGCCTTGAGCCAGCCCTCCAGCCAGATGACCGCGTCCAGGTCCAGATGGTTGGTGGGCTCGTCCAGCAGGAGCAGGTCGGAGCGGCACATCAGGGTGCGGGCCAGGGCCAGGCGCATCCGCCAGCCCCCCGAGTAGCTGCTGACCGGGCGGCGCTCCTCCCCCGGGGCGAACCCCAGTCCGTGGAGGAGCCGCGCCGCCCGGCTCTTGGCACCGTAGCCGTCGATCGCCTCGAGCCGGCCCGCCAGCTCCCCGTGACGCAGCCCGTCGCCGGTCGCGTCGGCCTTGGCCAAGGCCGCTTGCACCTCCCGCAGCTCCCGGTCCCCGTCCAGGACGAACTCGATGGCCGGGTCCTCCCCTCGTGGGGTCTGCTGGGCCACGTGGGCCAGCTCCCAGGCAGCGGGTATGGAGACCTCTCCGGCGTCGGCGTGGAGCTCACCCCGCAACAGGGCGAAAAGGCTCGATTTGCCACACCCATTGGCCCCCACCAGGCCCACCTTCTGGCCCGGATAGATGGTCAGGCTGGCCCCCGAGAGGAGCAGGCGCGGACCCCGGCGTAGGGAGAGGTCTGTGATCTGGAGCATCGTCGATTCGAGCCTCTAGGTCCCGGCACCCCGGTCGAGGCGTCGATAGTTTACCGCCTCGCTCAGGTGATCCAAGGCGATGGTGTCGCACTCGGCCAGATCGGCGATGGTGCGGGCGACCTTGAGGATGCGGTGGTAGGCCCGCGCCGAGAGGGCCAGGCGATTCAGGACCTGCTGCATCAGCCGGCGGCCCCCATCGTCGAGGGCGCAGGTCCGCTCGATCTCCTTGGGTGACAGGGCGCTGT
>JBAPYD010000229.1:0-19840 GCA_049284555.1 Chromatiaceae bacterium
GTGTGCAGGATGATGGGGCGTCGATCGACGCAACGGCGCAGGCAGCCGGCGCGGAGGAGGCGAGCCCTGGCCTCGCGGAGCCGGACGGATCGAGTGCGGTTGGGGTCCGAGCATCTCCCGCTCCCGCTTCCCCGGGACCGCGTCCGTACATCCATCCGGTGGGGCTGGCGGGGAGCGAGGGACCGGTACCTCGGTCGGGGGCCGAGCGTCCCCAATCGCCCGGGGGCCCGGGGGTGCTGGTCGAGCCGCAGATGGTCCTGGGGGCCAACGATCCTGACTGGAGCGGCGACCTTGGAGAGCGCGTCCTTTGGCTCATCGGTCGCCGGGAGAGCCTGGCTGAGCTGCACCTCGACCCGCCGGATCTGGGAAGCCTAGAGATTCGTGTCCGTCACGAAAGGGACGCCACAAGCGTCCACTTCCTGGTCCAGAGTGGAGCCGCACGGGACCTGTTGGAGTCCGCGTTGCCGCGCCTGCGCGAGCTGTTCGGTGAGGCTGGACTCTCGCTGCAGCACCTGGAGGTGTCGGAGCGACAACCGGGTCGGCACGGCGGTGGCCAGGATTCCGGCCCCGGCGGTGGGCACGCTTGGCGGGAGGAGGAGTCTTCCGCCATCGGGGAGCGTCCCCGGCTGCGGTGGGGGCGGGGCGAGGGGTTGATCGATACCTACGCCTGACCCGGAGGGCTCGGCCGCCTCGTCCTGCGGGTTCCGTTACGGCAGCGCTCAGGTTTCTGGAAGACGCGGATGACGAAGCAAGCGCAAACGCCGATGGATTTCGTGGAGGACTTGTCACGCCGACTGTCGAGGGGTGACCTAGACCTGCCGCCATGCCCCCAGGTCGCACTGCGGATACAGGATCTACTGCAGGAAGAGGACGCCTCGCCAGGGGAGTTGGCCAAGGTCTCCCTACTCGACCCGATTCTCACTGGACGCATCATCAGCGTCGCCAACTCGGCGATGTTCAGCCGGTCCCTTCACCCAACCACGGACATCCGCTCGGCCATCGCACGAATCGGCTTCGACATGGTCAAGAACCTGGCCTTCGAGGTCGCCCTCGACAAGGCCTTCGACTTCAACGGGAGCAGTGGGTCGCGAGAGCTCAATCGGTCGATCCGTACCAACAGTCGGCAGGTTGGGGCACTGGCCCACTTTCTCGCCAAACGTTACCTGCCAGGCGTCCATGCAGACGAGGCCATGCTTGCGGGGTTGCTCCACGAGGTCGGCAAGCTCTACATCCTGGCGCGGGCCGACGGCTTTCCGGCCTTGTTCGGTGATCCGCTCACGCTATCAGACCTCCTGCAGGACTGGCATGCGGCCCTCGGTCACGCGATCCTGGACGCCTGGGGTCTTCCAGCGTCCGTGGTCACGGCGGTGGGAGAGCAGGATGGAGTCGAGGCGGTCCCGAAAGACTCACCGCTCCTCGCGATCGTGCTCAGGGCCGCGATCGCGCTCAATCGACCCTGTCAGGCCGGCGCCAATGGCGAGGTGCAGCCGATCGCCCATCTGCCGGCGCTGCGCTTTCTCGATCTCGACGAGGCCTCGGCCAGGGGCATCGTCAAGCGGGCTTGCAGCCTGGCCAAGTCGTTCGGGGCGCTGTTCGGCTGATCTGGTTCCGGTTGCTCGCGGCGGCTTCCGCGCTCCTCTGGATCCGGGATACGTTCCGAGCTGCGCCTGGCAGCCGCCGCGTCAAAGTTCCGCCACCCTAGGTGGCGGTCACCCTCCGGTCTCCTGACGGCCGGTCCTCAACCTCCGCTCACTCTGTTGTCCGTGCGCGATTTTTTCTCCATGGCCCGCGTCTTGCAACCTCACGGAGGACGAGAGCCGAGGTTGGCCGCGTCCAGAAAAGGATTCCCGAGGCCCGGCGTCCCGGTCCCAGCGGAGCTGAACCATGAAGCGCACACTCATTTTTGGCATCGTGGCCGTCGTGATCGTTGCCGCCAGCATCGCGGGAACGCTCTTCGCCCTCGGACGGCTCCCCGGTCAGGACCCGGCGCCGCCTGCGCCTAACGGCGACGCGAACTCGACACCCCCTCCCCCTCCGGCGGGAGTGGCTGCCATGACCTACGTCTCGTTGGATCCAGCCTTCACCATGAGCTTCCGAGACTCTGAGGTCGCCCAGTTCCTGCAGTTCAACCTCGATGTGGCGGTCCAGGAGAAGGGTGCCGAGGAGGCGATCAAGGCCCAGGGTCCCGCGATCCGCAACGCGCTGGTGATGCTGCTGAGCGGACAGAGTGCCCAGGACCTCCAGACCAGAGACGGCAAGGAGCGTCTACGTACCCAGATCCGCGACGAGATCCGCGACGTCCTCTTCCGTCTGACCGGGGAACCCCGGGTCGTTGATGTCTTCTTCACCAGCTTTCTGATGCAGTGACATGGCGCTCGAAGATCTATTGACGCCTGAAGAGCTCGAGGCCCTGCTCAGCGAGGTCGAGGGCGGAGGACTCGCCGCGGACGCATCCCCCCGAGATGTCGATCACGAGGCGGTCGCTTACGACTTCTCCGCGCAGGAGCACATCGTTCGCAGCTCCATGCCGACCCTCGAGATGATCTACGAGAAGTTCGCGCGGCAGCTGCGTACCACCCTCTCAGGGGTGCTCCGCCGGGGAGCAGCCGTCGACCTCACGCGGGTCGAGAGTCTGCGCTACGCCGACTGGGCGGCAGAGCTTCCCCAGCGTTGTGGCATGCACCTGCTCAAGGTGCGTCCACTGCACGGCACGGCCCTGTTCGTGCTGCCGCCGCGTCTCGTGTATCTGTTCGTTGACAGCTACTTCGGGGGGCGTCCCGATGAGGAGCACATCGAGGAGCGCATGGAGCAGCGCCGTGACATCACCCAGGCGGAGCTGCGGGTCACCCGGTTGGTGATCGACCGCATTGCCCGGGACCTTGAGGGGGCCTGGGCCCCGTTCTACAAGATTGCCCTCGAGCACGCGGGGGTGGAGACGAACCCATTGTTCGCCAGCATCGCGAGCCCGCTGGAGCGGGTCATTGCGGCCCGCTTCGCGGTGCAGCTAGGCGGCTTGAAGGGAGAACTGAGCTTCGTCATCCCCCACACCATGATCGAGCCGATTCGCGCCCTATTGGACAACGGCCTCCTCGCCGAGCACTCGGACCTGGATAGCCGCTGGCGCCGCGGCCTCATCGAGAATCTGCTCGGCGTGACCCTCGAGCTGCGCGGCACGCTCGTGGAGGCGGTGTTGCCGGTGCGTCGGATCCTGACGATGAAGCCCGGCGACATCATTCCGATCGATATCCCGGAACAGCTGCCGGTGGACCTGGAGGGCGCCCTGCTGTTCCGTGGGGCCCTCGGTGCCGTGCGGGGCCGCAATGCGCTCAAGATTACCCAGGTCCTGCGCAAGGACGATGAACCTACCCCGACCGTGGGCGAGCCAGGCCCAGCCGGCGCCGCCGGGCGCACCGGGGCGGGCGTGACGGATGCCTCGCCCGGAGGCAGACCCCAGGGCGGCTTCGCCGCCTGTGCCTGACGCCGGATCGACTCACTGGAGATTCTGAAGATGCCCATTCTCAATTCGGGCGACGGCGACGCCCGCGAACCCGACGACGGATACCGGGCGGCCAGCTTCCAATCCGCCTCGCCCGAGCCGGAGTCCATCCCGTCGGGAAGCAATCTGGATGTGGTGCTAGACATCCCCGTGACCCTGTCCATGGAGGTGGGGCGGCGGCGCTTGACCATCCGCGATCTGCTCAAGCTCAGCCAGGGCTCGGTCCTGGAGCTGGACCGCGACGCCGGGGCACCCATGGACGTGATGGTGAACGGGACCCTGATCGCCCAAGGCGAGGTGGTGGTGGTGAACGAACGCTTCGGCATCCGCCTCACCGACGTGGTGAGCATGCGGGAGCGGGTGAAGCGGCTCAACAAGGGATGACGGCGCTCTCGGAGGCTGCAATGGAACGATCCACTGGGGAGACGCTGATCAAATGCCGCTCTTGCATTCGATCAGCTCGCGCTCCGAGAGGCGCGACTATCGAAGGGCCGCATCTTCAGTCGGTTATCTCCACCGGAGAGGCCGGGCGATCCCTCGCCCGGACCGGAGACGCAAGAGATCAGGGTTTCCCCAGGGCATCGGTTCGCCAGGTGGTCCTCTGGGGGACCCTGGCACTCTTCGCCCCACCGGCGCGCGTGGCCGAAGCTCCCGCGGCCGCGCCCCCGGTCTCGGGCATCGAGGTCCTGGGGCAGGTCACCCTGTCGCTGATCCTGGTGGTCGTCCTGCTGTTGGCCCTTGCCTGGGTACTGCGCCGTCTGAGCCGGCTCCAGCCCCAAGGGGCGGCAAGTCTCCGTGTGTTGGGGGGGCTCAGCCTCGGTACGCGCGAGCGGATCCTGCTGGTGGAGGCGGATGGCCAGCGGCTCCTGGTTGGGGTTTCCCCCAGTGGTCTGAGGACCCTGCTCGTGCTCGAGCCGGGTCAGCGCGCCGATGCCAGGGCGGCGGAGCAGGCGTTCGCGGGTCTTCCAGAGGCGCCCCAACCCTTGGCTCGGAGGGTCGGATGAGACACCCGATTCTCGTCTCGGTCTCGATTTGCGCGGGGCTGCTCCTCGGGCAGCCATCCCTCGCCGACTCCGGCCTGGCGGCGGTCACCATGACCGCGACCGCGGACGGCGGGGCGACCTACAGCGTGAGTCTGCAGGTTCTCGTCGCGATGACCCTGCTGACGGTGCTGCCGGCCCTCCTGCTCACCATGACCTCCTTCACCCGCATCATCATCGTGCTGGCGATCCTGCGTCAGGCCCTGGGAACCATGCAGACGCCGCCCAATCAGGTCCTGATCGGCCTCGCACTCTTTCTCACCCTGTTCGTGATGTCCCCGGTCCTGCAGCGCATCAATCAAGAGGCGGTGCAGCCCTATCTGGGCCAGGGGCTACCGATGGAGCAGGCCCTCGCTCGCGCGGCCACGCCCTTGCGCCAGTTCATGACCCCTCTGACCCGGGAGCAGGATCTCTCTTTGTTTGCCGAGCTCGCGGGGAACGATGACCTCCAGTCCCCGGATGAGGTGCCCTTCTCCCTGCTCGTCCCGGCCTTCCTCACGAGCGAGCTGAAGACGGCCTTCCAGATGGGCTTTCTGATCTTCCTGCCGTTCCTGGTCATCGACATCGTGGTTGCGGCGGTGCTCATGTCGATGGGGATGATGATGCTGTCCCCGATGATCATCTCTCTGCCGTTCAAGCTCATGTTGTTCGTGCTCATCGACGGATGGACGCTGGTCATGGGCACCTTGGCCAACAGCTTCTTCTGAGCCGTCGGAGGGGTAGAGATGTCACCTGAGCTGGTCCTGACCATCGGCAAACAGACCCTGAACGTGACCGTGCTCCTGGCCGCGCCGCTTCTGCTCACGGCATTGATCCTGGGGCTGATCGTGAGTCTGTTTCAGGCCGCATCCCAGATCAACGAGATGACCCTGAGCTTTATCCCCAAGCTGCTGGGCCTGGTTGCAGTGGTCTACGTCGCCGGCCCCTGGATGCTCACCCTGATCACCGGCTTCGCCAGGCGGCTGTTCGAGTCGATCCCGGCGCTGGTCGGCTGAGGCCCCCCGGGGCGCGACCGCGGCTCCCCGGCCTCCCACTCCACCTCAGGGCGCGCGCTACGGTGACGATACAGCTCGACCAGCTATCGGCTTGGGTGCTGGCCTTCCTGTGGCCCTTCGTGCGGATCGCCGCAATGCTCTCGGCCATGCCCCTGATCGGTGGTCGGCTCCTCCCCGTGCGAGTGCGCCTGGTGCTTGCCCTGGCGCTGACTTGGGTGCTGCTTCCGGTGGTTGGTCCCGTCCCCCGGCTGGACCCCTTGAGCCCGGCGGCGGTTCTGGTGGTCGTCAACCAGGTGCTCATCGGCGCCGCCATGGGGCTCGCGCTTCAGGTCATGTTCAATGCCCTGGTGGTCGGAGGTCAGATCATCGGTGCCAGCATGGGCCTCGGCTTTGCATCGGTCGTGGATCCCCAGAACGGGATTCAGGTGCCGGTGGTCAGCCAGCTCTATTTCTTGTTGGGCGCGCTGATCTTCCTGGCGCTCGACGGCCACCTGACTGTCGTGGAGCTGGTGGCGCGTAGCTTCGTCAGCCTACCGGTGGATGGCCCAGGACTCGATCCCCAGCAGTTCCGGGCGCTGGCCCTCTGGGGAGCGCTTCTGTTCAGTGAGGGCATGCGTCTCGCCCTTCCGGTGGTGTCGGTGGTGCTGCTCGCCAACCTCGCGCTGGGGGTCGCGACCCGGGCTGCCCCACAGCTGAATGTCTTCGCCCTGGGGTTCTCCATTACCTTGATGCTGGGGCTGATGGCCATGCTGTTGTCGCTCGGCAATCTCGGAACCCTTTTCACCGGCATGCTGGCCCGGACCTTCTCGATGATCGCGGCCCTGGTCGCCGCATAGGGTGCGCGATGGAGCAGGACCAATCCCAGGAACGAACCGAGCGAGCGACCCCGAAGCGGCTGCGGGACGCCAAACGAAAGGGTCAGGTTGCACGCTCCAGGGAGCTCAATACGGCCATGCTGCTGACGGTCACGGCCCTGGTCCTCTACGGGCTCGGCGCCGAGGTCGGACAGGGCCTGGTCCGCTTGATGGAGCGGTCGCTGGATCTGGGTCCAGCGGACCTGGCGGATCCTGCCGCCATGCTTCACCGGATGCGGGCGGTGACCTTCGACCTGCTGATCCTCGGGGCGCCCTTGCTCCTGGCGGCCCTTGGGACGGCCCTCATCGCGCCGATCCTGCTCGGTGGGTGGACCCTCAGCGGGGAGCTCCTCATCCCCAAGCTCGAGCGTCTGAGCCCGATCAAGGGATTCGCTCGCATCTTCTCGCTCACGGGGCTCGTGGAGCTGGTGAAGGCGATCGTCAAGCTCGCGTTGATCACCGGGGTCGGGGGCGTGGTCCTCTGGTCCCACCGGTCCGAGATCCTCGCACCGCCCGACGCGTCGGTCGCGCGCGACATGCTCGACGCGTTCCGCCTGTTTGCGCTCGTTCTGCTGACGCTGTCGGCCGCCACCTTCCTGGTCGCGGCGATGGACGTGCCCTACCAGCTCTGGGATCACGGCAGGAAGCTGCGCATGACGCGTCAGGAGGTACGCGATGAGCTCAAGGAGCACGAGGGTCGGCCGGAGGTCAAGAGCCGCATCCGCCAGCTCCAGAGGGACCTCTCCCGCCGGCGCATGATGGACGAGGTGCCCAAGGCCGACCTCGTGGTGACCAACCCGACCCACTATGCCGTCGCGCTCCGCTACGAGCCCCTGAAGTGCGGTGCCCCGCGGGTCGTTGCGAAGGGTGCCGATCTGCTGGCGGGGCAGATCCGCACCCTCGCGCGGGCTAAGGGGGTCCCAGTGATCGAGGCCCCGCCCTTGGCGAGGGCGCTCTATCGCGGGGTCAAGCTCGACCAGGAAATCCCGGGGTCGCTCTACATGGCCGTCGCCCAGCTGCTCGCGTACGTCTACCAGCTTCGCACGGCTCGCGACTCGGGGACGCGCGAGCCCGAGCCGCCCCGCGACCTTCCCGTCTCCGCCGATCTGTCCGAGCGAGGCGTCTGATGGGCCGTGGCACCTCGTTCGGACGCTCGGGGACATGCACATGAAGCGCGCTCCCGTCGGTTTATTTCACCAATTCCCTCAACCGGTAGCCGCAGGAGGTCGGAGATGAGCGCAGGTACCGTCACGGCACGGCTTATGCCCGGGATACGTGCGGCCCTGGGGGCCCCGGTCCTGGTCATCCTGATGCTCGGGATGATGGTGGTGCCCCTTCCGGCCTTCGCGCTGGACATGCTGTTCACCTTCAACATCTCCCTGTCGATGATCATCCTGATGGTGACCGTCTATGCGGTGCGCCCCCTGGACGTGGTGGTCTTTCCCACCGTCCTGCTGCTGGCGACCCTGCTGAGGCTGGCCCTCAACGTCGCCTCGACACGGGTCGTCCTCATGAACGGGCAAGAGGGCACCGGCGCCGCTGGCAAGGTCATTCAGGCCTTCGGCGACTTCGTGGTCGGGGGCAGCTACGCGATCGGTCTCGTGGTGTTCATCATCCTCGTGATCATCAACTTCGTCGTGGTCACCAAGGGCGCGGGACGGGTTTCCGAGGTCAACGCCCGCTTTACCCTGGACGCCATGCCTGGCAAGCAGATGGCGATCGACGCCGACCTCAACGCCGGCCTGATCAATCAGGACGACGCCAGGAGCCGTCGCGAGCAGGTCCAGCAAGAGGCCGATTTCTATGGGGCCATGGACGGGGCGAGTAAGTTCGTCCGTGGTGACGCCGTGGCGGGCATTCTGATCCTGATCATCAACATCGTGGGCGGCCTGGCGGTTGGAACCCTGCAGCACGGGCTGCCGCTCGCGGAGGCAGTCAGGATCTACACCCTTCTCACCATCGGTGACGGCCTGGTGGCGCAGATCCCATCCCTGCTGCTCTCCACCGCGGCGGCCATCCTGGTTACTCGGGTTGCCAGCACCCAGGACATGGGCAGGCAGATGCTGAGCCAGGTCTTCGCCTCACCCAAGGCACTGGGGGCCACTGCCGGGGTGGTCGGGCTGCTCGGGATAATCCCGGGAATGCCGAACCTGGCCTTTCTGCTACTTTCCGGGGCGATTGGTGCCGCCGCCTGGTTGCTCGGGCGTCGGCGCGCCGAGTCGGCGTCGCAGGACAGCCGCCGCGACGAGTCGACCTCTGAGGCGGCGGCCCCGGCCGACGTCTCCTGGGATGACGTCCAGCCGGTGGATCTCATCGGGCTCGAGCTCGGATACCGGTTGATCCCGCTGGTGGACCGCGCCCAGGGCGGTGAGCTGATGGGGCGGATCAAGGGGGTGCGAAAGAAGCTCTCCCAGGAGCTTGGGGTGCTCATCCCCGCGGTGCACATTCGCGACAATCTGGACCTGGCGCCCAGTGCCTACCGCATCCTGCTCCTCGGTGTGTCCGTCGGGGAGGGCGAGGTGCAGCCGGAGATGGAGCTGGCGATCAACCCGGGCCAGGTATTCGGCGCCATGCCCGGGATCGCGTGCAAAGAGCCCGCCTTCGGTCTCGACGCGGTCTGGATCAAGCCGGGCCAGCGGGACCAGGCCCAGACCCTAGGCTACACGGTCGTGGATCTGAGCACGGTGATCGCGACCCATCTCAGCACCTTGATCCAGGAGCACGCGAGCGAGTTCCTGGGGCACGAGGAGGTCAATCAGCTCCTGACCGTTCTCTCGCGCCAGGCGCCCAAGCTGGTGGAGCACCTGGTGCCTAAGACGGTGCCCCTGTCGGTGATCGTGAAGGTGCTCCAGAATCTGTTGGCCGAGGGGGTGCCGATCCGCGATCTGCGCACAATCGCTGAATCCCTGGCGGAGAACGGGGCCAAGAGTCAAGATCCCGTCGTCCTCACCGGCGGGGTCCGCGCCGCCCTTGGTCGTTCCATTGTTCAAAATATCAATGGAGTGGAGTCTGAACTGGATGTAATCACTCTCAACCCGGAGTTGGAACACCTATTGCTCCAGTCGGTGCAAAGGGGGGAAGACGGTGGCATGGGGATGGAGCCCGGACTGGCCCAGCGGCTTCTCGAAAGCCTCCGGCAGACGGCCGAGAAGCAAGAGGTGGGCGGGCGACCGAGCGTTCTGGTCGTGTCGCCTCAGCTCCGCCCGGGGCTCGCCCGCTGGCTGCGTCCGAGCGTCAAGTCCCTGCACGTGCTGGGGGTCAACGAGATACCGGACAACAAGCGCGTGCGCATTGTCGCCTCGGTGGGTTAGGGAAGCGCTGACTGACTGCGCTTCCCCTGTGGGCCAGGGACGGCCCGCCATTTTCGCGGGCCTTGAGCCCTTGAAAATGGAGCCTCCCGAGACTCACGCGTCTCGGGAGGCGAGCTGATCGAATGCCAGGATGGCACTGCATCAGCATCTCCTGAGTGGCGTTGGCGGTTTGCGCTGTAAGGGTGAACGAGGGTTGGCCGAGATGAAGATGAAGCGCTTTTTGGCTCCAGACATGCGACAGGCCCTGCGCATGGTGCACGAGGATCAGGGTCCCGATGCGGTGGTCGTGTCCAGCCGCCGCACGGATGCCGGTATCGAGCTCCTGGTCGCCCTGGAGTATGACGAGCAATTGGTCTCGGCCATGGGCGCGGCGGCGACCGCGACTCGGCCATCCAAGGTGGCACCGGCCCCGGGGGGAGATCCGGCGTCCCGAGACCGCGACGGGATCCCTGCCGGCCCCGACGGGTCGCCCCGGGTGGTCCCCCACTCCGAGGCCATCGAGGCCATGGGGGGGGAGCTGCGCCGGCTCCGGGCGGCCCTGGAGAACCAGCTGCGCTGGCTCGAGGGGCGTAATGGGGAGCCGACGTCCTCCGCGGATGCCATGGCGTGGGCCGAGCGATTGGGGCTTGGGCGGGCGCTGGCCGAGGAGGTCATCAATGAGGTCCGTGCCGCGGGACACCTCGGGGACAGACTCCGGTCGGGAGCCCGCGCCGCCCTGAGCGCGCGCATCCCGATCGTCGCCGAAGATCTCGTGAGCAAGGGCGGCGTCTTCGCTCTGATCGGTCCCACGGGGGTCGGCAAGACCACCACGGTTGCCAAGCTCGCCGCCCGTTTCGCGCTGCGCTACGGTCGCCGCCACGTGGCCCTCATCACAACGGACACCTATCGGATCGGCGCCCGGGAGCAGCTACTCACCTTCGGCGAGGTGCTCGGTATCCCCGTCGACTTTGCCGCGACCCGCGATGAGCTGGGGGGTCTGCTGCAACAGCATGCGCGTAAGCGCCTCGTGCTGATCGACAACGCGGGTCTCAGCCAGCGGGATCTCCGTCTCGCCGCTCAGCTCAGTGATCTCGCACGGATCCCCCTCATCAAGTCCTATTTGGTGGTGTCTTGCAGCACGCATCCTGCGGGTCTGGATGACGTATTCCGGGCCTTCGGATGCACCCGGCTGCAGGGATGTGTCGTGACGAAGCTGGACGAGGCGGTGTCGCTCGGGCCGGTCTTGGGCGCACTGGCACGGCACCAGGTGCCCCTGGTGTACGCCTGTGACGGGCAGCGCGTACCCGAGGACATCCATCCCGCCCTCTCGCTGGACTTGGTGGAGCGGGCCGAGACGCTCGCGACCGAGGGCGAGCATAGGGTCGACCCACTGGAAAACCTCCCGGAGTTCAAGGCAGCCCATGGTTTTGTCTGAGCAAGCATTGGAACGGCCGAACGCGACCGGCCTGCCCCTGGAGCCACTGCCGGCGCAGGTCGTCGCCGTGACCGGCGGAAAGGGAGGCGTGGGGAAGACCAACGTGTGCGCCAACCTGGGTGTGGCCCTGGCGCGGCGCGGTCACCAGACCATGCTCTTCGATGCGGACCTCGGCCTCGCGAATGTGGGGGTCCTGCTGGGTTTGCGCTCTGCCCACAACCTGTCTCATGTGATGGACGGGCGGGCGAGCCTGGAGGAGATCCTGGTTCAAGGACCGGCAGGACTCAAGATCGTCCCGGGGGCTTCCGGCGTATCCCGTATGGCGGCCCTCAGCCGGCCCGAGCACGCGGGGCTGGTGCAAGCCTTCAGCGCGCTGACGACTCCGGTGGACTTCCTGCTCGTCGATACGGCGGCGGGCATCTCGCCGGACGTCGTCGGATTCGCCCGGGCGGCCCATGAGGTCCTGGTGGTGGTCTGTGACGAGCCCGCATCCCTGACCGACTCCTATGCCCTTATCAAGGTCCTCAGTCAGGAGCACGGGGTCGGGCGGTTCCAATTCGTGGCCAATATGGTCTCCGGGACCCAAGCGGGACGCAGGCTCTACGAGAAGCTGGCCCATGTGACGGACCGCTATCTGGATCTGGCCCTCTCCTACCTGGGAAGTATCCCGATGGACGAGCAGCTGCGTCGGGCAGTTCAGCGCCAGCGGGCGGTGGCCGACCTCTATCCACGCAGCCGTTCGGGCGCGGCCTTCGACCAACTTGCGGCGACCCTCGAATCCTGGCAGCGCCCCACGGCGGCTAGTGGCCACCTGGAGTTCTTCATCGAGCGGGTGGTCCGGGCCAGTGCCCGGGGCGACTGATTCCCTATCTCGTAGGCCTCAGATGCCCCAAGACGTCCCGGCATCCCCGATCCAGGGGCCAGGGGCTCGAGCCTCGGCGAGGGGTCGTGGAGGCTCCTCACCCGCGGTGGGGAGCTATTACCCCTTAACGGGCCCCGCCGACCAGGGCACCCAGGGTCATTCCCGATGAAACCCCTCGCGACTTATGCGACGGCATCCGGGGTTCAGGCCGACCAGGCAATTCGGGACCATGCACCCCTCGTCAAGCGGATCGCGCACCATCTGATGGCTCGGTTGCCGCCGACCGTTCAGGTGGAGGATCTGATTCAGGCGGGGATGCTGGGCTTGCTGGATGCTGCCCGAGGCTTTGATGGCTCTCAGGGTGCCAGCTTCGAGACCTACGCGGGGGTGCGCATCCGCGGTGCCATGCTCGACGAGGTGCGGCGCAACGCGTGGGCGCCGCGCTCCGTGCACCGCAAGGCGCGGGAGGCGGCGGAGGCCATTCGGGCCATTGAGCACCGGGAGGGACGCGTCGCGCGGGATTCCGAGGTCGCCGAGGCCCTGGGCGTCAGCCTGGAGGAGTATGGGCGCATCCAGACGGACGCCGTCACCTGTCGATTGCTGAGCATGGAAGACCTGACAGTGGAGGTCGGCGAGGCCGACGAGCAGTGGGGGGGGGTTGGCGTCGATCCCGAGGATCCCCTCGCCGCGCTGGAATCCTCGGCCTTTCGCCAGGGCCTGATCGTGGCCATCCAAGGCTTGCCCGAACGAGAGAAGCTCGTGCTCTCGCTCTACTACGACGAGGAACTCAATCTAAGGGAGATCGGCGCGGTGCTCGGGGTAGGGGAGTCCCGTGTGTGCCAGATCCATGGGCAGGCGATGCTGCGGCTGCGGGCCCGGCTGCGGGACTGGCTCGATGTCCAAGTCTAAGTTTCGGTGGGATAGTCCGGCGCGGGGATCCCAGGGGCTTTGCGTCCCTCCAGCAGGTCCCAGGGGAGGTCCACGTCGCTCCACCTGTGCGAATGGGACGTAGCCATGACGAACGACCAGCAAGCTGATCAACCGCGGCAGACTCGGGACCGCAATCTGAGCGGCATTATCGCTCGCATCCGAGATGACGGTCCCGCATTGCCTGGTCTGGCACAAGGCGGCGAGGCCCGAGAGGCCGGACCAACGGCTCCGCCTCCTGCGGCGGATGTCGGAGTGGCACCGCTGGTCTGGGACGCGGCTCCGCCTCCCCCGAGGGGGCCCCATCTCGGGCCACGATCGGCCACCCCTGCCGACCGGGGACCTCAGGATTCGCCCCCAACCCCTGAGGGCCATTCCCAGCCACCGGCGGCGGGGCCCGTGCCCCGGCGGGGCGTCTGGTATCTATCGAGTGCCTTGCTGGCAGCGGCCCTGATGAGCGTGGGTGCCGTCGCCGTGCTCTATCGAACGCCTCCGCGGGAGGAGCCCCCGCTGCCGGCGGCAGGTACAGACGACCGTGCGCTCCGCGCCGAGCTGGCTGCCCTGCAGGGGACGATCACGACCCTTTCGGAACGTGTCGAGTCCCTGACCACAGTCGACGAGGTGCGCCGGACCCTGGACCTGGGGGAGCGACTGGACCGTGTGAGCCAGCAGGTAGCGGAGCTTGCCGGGAACGAAGACATCCCCGGGGAGCTGGATCGCAGGCTCGACGAGCTGGCCCAGGGACTGGGTACGGTCGCGACTCGCGTGGAGCGACTGGCGGCGACGAGCGAGCGGCCCAAGGACAGCAGCTTAGCGGATTCCGGGGGCTCCGGTACGGGTGCAGAGGCATCCCGGCCGGGAACCCCGATGGCCCTGGCCGGGAGCACCGCCAACGGAATGGAAGGGACCGGATCAGAAGAGACGGGGACCGAGCCGGCGCGGGTGCAGGTCACCGCCCCCAGCCGAGTTGCGGATGGGCAGCCGTCCCCGGAGGTCCCATCGGTGGCTGAGCCCCTTGGCGAGACGTTGGAACCGATTGCCCAGTCGGATTCGTCGGGGGAGGTCCCTACCGGGGCGGTCCCTGACGGCGCGCCCTCGGGAGGGGCGAGTCCGGACGGGGTCGCGGTTGGCTCGCAGTCTGCCGAGGCCGATGCCCCCGAGGACAACCGGGACCGTTCCCAGGCGCCCAGGCCGCAGGAGGACGGGGCGGTCGCTGCGACCCCTGCCGATGGTGCCATACAGGCGGAGGCCCCGCTGTCCGCGGCTCAAGCGGCGTCCGCCGACTCGTTGGGGGAGGAGTGGGTCGTGAATCTCATCGCCGTGCGGAGGGAGTCGACTGCCGTGGACCTCCAGCAGACCTTTCGGGCGAAGGGGGTCATCACCGAGATGCTCGAGCTCTCCAGCGGACTCTTCGGCTTGCGCGTGGGCGGTTTCGGCTCCCGAGCCGATGCCGCTGTCGCTGCCACTGCCATTGGCGCGGACTTGGGGATCGGGGACGCCTACGTCTCGCGCCGGTGAGCGAAGCGCTGATTTGTTGCGCATCCCGTGGGGACCAAGGGTGAGCGGACGCGAGCTGAACAAGTGCCGGAAAGGCAGTTGTTCAGCGTCTGCCGGGGCGTGCAGAGGAGCGAGGTGCGCCGCCTGGGCTCGGCTCCCTCAACATGCGCCGGCCAGCGCGACTGTCGGTTTTTCTAAGCCTCGCCGATGAGATGGTTCGGGACGGGAGCCTGGAGGCGCCCGGAGGCATGGTAGAGATTGGTCCCGTCGGCGTCCTCGAAGAGGAGCCGTAGGGCACGCTCGACGGCGGAGCGCCGCCGCTCCAGCAGTCCGCCCACGACCCTGTTGTCGGTGAGACAGGCGTGGAGGGCTCGGACGGCGCGCTGGTGCAGCATCGAAAGCCCCATGCCACTTGGTGCCTCCCTCACCAGGCTGGCCAGCCCTTCGCCGTTCAAGGGGTAGCCCGAGCGTCCCAGGAGGACATCGAGCTCACGCGACAGCTCCGTGAGTTGTGAGCCGAGGCGCTGCATCTCCTCGGCCAGGCTGACGATTTCCTCGTGTCCGGGGGAGGCCATGGCCCTCGCCTCCCGCGCAAGCAGGTCGTTCAGTGCGTCCAGAAGGACGATTTTCCGCTGCAGCAGCTCGGCGAGTTCCGCGTAGGGGGGCTCTTGGGCCGGAATCAAGGGGCACCCCCGGCGAGGAACAGTCGCTCTTGCGCCAGCAAAGACTCCGCGAGACGGCTCACGTCGACCCGATAGCTTCCCTCACTCAGGGCCTGGCGGATGGTCTCCACTCGTCGCTGGTCGACAACGGGTTGCTCGGATAGGCGCTGCTGGACGTACAGCAGAACGCGCGCATCGGTGCTCAGGCTTACCGCATCCGCCCCGTCCATCGGGGCGAGGCCCCCTGGCCGCTGCGAGCCGGCGCCATTGCTGCGGGTGAGTCGCTCCCGCTCCTGTGTCGCCGGGGCTTGGACGCCCTTGATCTGGCCAATCTCTGTTGACATGCATGGAACCCTCATCCGTTATCCACTGTATCGGCCGACCCGAGAAAACCTTTAGGGTCTCTTGATGTGGGTGGGAGAGGCTGGCCGGGGCGGTTATCCTGGCCGATCGCGGCCAGGGCCTGATTCATATGCCGACCCGAATGAAGCCGTCATCCCCAACCAGTCCCTGGACCACCTTCTTGCTCTCGTTGTTCTGCACGCGGATCCGGTCACCCGGTGCCCCGGTTTCGAGCGCCGTCCCGGACATGCGGACGGTGAGCGACCCCGACTCGGCCAAGAGCCAGACGCGCTGGCCCCTGGCAATCACCGGGACATTCTCCAGGCTGCTGGCGGTAAGGGGTAGTCCCAGCCGCAAGGGGCGACTCGCTCGTTTGCCGAGGGCCTCCGCGGGGTCGGTCAGATAACCGGCAGGGCTTTCCTCGATGTTGCGCTCCTCCGTCGCCAGGTCCGATGCCTCGATGACGGCCCCACGGGGCAGGTTACGCGTTGCGACCAAAACGGGCCCTCGGCGGGTGATCCGTGCCGAGACGTAGATGGTCCACGGCTTGGTACCCGGGCAGCTGACGCCGACCGTTCGACGGCTGCCGTTGTGGGAGCCGGGCGCGAAGAAGATCCGTAGCCCCTCCTCACAACGCGCCAGGCGCACCCTGGTGTCCAGATTGCCGACCTCGATGCTGCGGCTTGCGTCCATTTCCAGGGTCTGAGCCGCAACGTACGACTCCACGGCGGCCCGGATCTCGTCCAGCCCCTGGATCTGGTCGGATAGGACGGGGGTGGCCAGCACGAGGGCAGTGCCCAGCAGCCAAAGGCGCAGGGATCTGGGGACGGTGCCCCGGGGCGGACCGCCCCGGTCCTCGGGTCGTTGCGACATTATTGGCTCTCCCAAGAGGCGGCACGGCGACGCGATGCCGGGAAATTGACACATCGGTGGCTCCGCTGTTGCAGTCGCAAGCCCAATGCCAGGGACGGGCACGCTGACCCTCGATGCTTGTGGCGTACGGGTAGCTCCCTCGGGGCATCTCGTCGCCAGGGGGTCGCTGGTCCGGGGCCCAGTGCCATGAGCCCTCGCGTCTTCCCCGGCGGCGTGACCCGCACCTCCCGGTTCTCTCAGGGCCCCGCGGCGGGGGTGACCCGAACCACCAGCCTGGATGTGCCACCGGATCTGGTGCGCGCGATCATCCCCGCCGTCGGGTCGTCGACATCCGCCGCGACCTCCCCCCCCAGGGGGATCCAGTCGCCAAGCCGTCCCGTGACGACCGTCCGTCTTGCCTGCGTTCTGGATTCGCCGGACCAGGTGGTCTCGATCAAGCCGTAGAAGTCGACGTCCAAGGTGACACGGTCGCCAGTCAGCCGGGGACGGATTCGAAATCCACCCGCCCGAAGGGGTCCTGGCGGAGTCCACTCGGGTAGGTAGACCTCGACCCTGGGTGAGGCCTGGACTTGGGCGCCAAGTCCGGAGCCGACCGAAATGGCACGCGCCTCGACCGATGCCCAGTCGCCCTCACGAACCAGCACGCGGTTGGCTTCCTCCCCCCGCGTGCCCCATCGACGGGTGACCGCATGCCCGCTGAGAGCGGAATCCCACGCCGGTAGGTCTTGGGGGCCGGGTCCACTCTCGGCCCGCATCTCATCGGAGTCCTGAGTCAGGTCTGCCAAGAGACCCCCAGGGTCCTGCGCCAGGGTGATCCACAGCATCCGGGGCGGCACGTCGATGGCCGCTATGATGTCGATCAGGACCCCGAGATCCCGTGTCGGGCCGTGTAGGATCAGCCGGTTGCCGGATGCCGAGATGCTGACGGGTCGCCCGACCGAGTGGGGCTCGAGCGCGGGCATGACCTCCTCGGCGGGCCTGTACAGCAGATCGATCACGGTGGTCTGCTCCGTCTCTGGAGCCGGTTCCAGGCCCAGGGTCGGAGACCCGGCGGAGAGCAGGAGCAGGCCGGTGAGGGCGATCGCCGGTGCCCATTGCGCCAGTCGCGTCCTAGGTGCCACCGGGACGTTGCTCGTGCCGGTCGCGCCGCCGCCGCCGCCCCTCTTGGGCGAGGATGTGGCGGGTGATGAGATCACGGGTCGATTCCTTCATGTCGATGAACTCGATCGCGGTGAGATAGGGGAGTCTGCCGTCCCCTCCGAGTTGACGAACACTGCGCAGTACCCGCCCGCGGCTCAGGATCCCGGTCAGGCTGGGCAACAGGATGATCTCCAGGGCGAGTACTGAATCCGCGCGCAAGCGAGAGCCGGTGCGGAACGACATGCCGCCCGCGCTCAGGCGAACGGTCTGGGGCTGATCGGAGCAGGGCGCCAATCGGGTAAGCAGAACCCAGCTTTCGAGGAGCTCCAGGCGCTCCTCGATGGCCGAGATGCACCGCAGGATCCGCGGCGATTCTGACCGCAGTGCCCGTAGTAGCCCCCGGACACGCTCGCGGTGGAGGGCAACCTGCGATAGCAGCGTGAACGTATCGGATGAGGCCTCAGGTCGGTCCGCGGCCGTCTCCCCCGAGGACTCCTTATCACGGAGCAGCCTGAAACTGAGGATGACCTCGTCGTCGATGCGGCAGAAGTTACGGCGTCCCCCCAGGCTTAGGTCCGACGCCCGGCCGGTCATGGGATCCTCCCGGGCTGCGGATCGGCGAGGGTGGCGCCGCTGGAGGGCGCAGCTGTCGAGGGCGTCTTCCCCGGGGCGGCCTCGCTTGCAGCCGACGGCCGATCTGGCCCTCCCTGGGCGGGATCCGCCGAGGGGACCCCATAGACCAGGGAAACTTCCACCCGCCGGTTGCGGGCGCGTCCCTCCGGTGTCTCGTTGGTGTCGATGGGTTGCAGCTCGCCGTAGGCCTCCAGATGGGTTCGCGGCTCCAGGGTCTCGGACCGGTCGAAGAACACGCGCGCGACCGTCAGGGCGCGCGCGATCGAGAGGTCCCAATTAGAGCGGAAGACCGGGCTGTCGATCGGTACGCTGTCCGTGTGACCGGCGACAACGATGGTGCCGCTGGTGTCTATCAAGGTATCGCCCAGCCGCCGGACGATCGGCTCGAAGTCCCGTTCTAAGCGATCGCTCCCGGAAGGGAAGGCCCCCTTTTCCTTAATCCGCACGATCGTGCGGTGCTCCTCGATCTCCAACTCCACCAGACTCGCCGCGATCTCTGGCCTCAGGGCCGTGGCCAGCCGCTCCCGGTCCGCCTGCTGTCCTCCGCCACGCCCGAAGGGGCGGCTGGCACCGCCCCTTTTCGTCTCGGAGAGGACCGGATAGGGCAGCGAATCGCTCGTGGTGAACTGCCGCACCTCGTTGATGGTTGTGGGCTGTGGAATGCCCGGGCTGAACTCCCGCGCGATGATATTGATCCCCTTGGGAGGGTCCTTCACCCGGATCTCCTGCTGAACCCCGAAGGCGTCGCGCAGAGACCCGGCCACCTGCTTGTATTTGGCCTTGTCCAGCTCCGAGAACGAAAAGAGCAGTACGAAGAAGGCCAAAAGGAGTGACATCAGGTCGGCGAAGGTGACGACCCAGGGCGGGATCGCGGATGACACGGCCTTTTTCGACATGGGACACTGCGGCGCGTGCCGGTCAGGCGGCCTCCTCCTGCGCCGTTTCCTGGTCTTTCGGCGGGCGCCCTGAGGGCAGGTAGCTGTTCAGGAGCTCTTCCATCACGCGTGGGTTCATGCCCTCCTGGATGGAGCGAACGCTCTCGAGCACCAGCGATCGATTGATCTCCTCCTCGCGGTTGCGATGGGACAGCTTGTCCGCGATGGGCATGGCAATCGCATTGGCGATGACGGCCCCGTAGAGGGTCGTGAGCAGTGCCACCGCCATGGCCGGTCCGATCGCCTTAGGGTCGTCCATGTTGGACATCATCTGCACCAGCCCGATCAGGGTTCCGATCATGCCCATGGCAGGCGCTACATCACCGATCGCCCGAAAGATCTTGATGCCGTCGTCGTTGCGCTCGATGGTGAGGTCGATGTCCTTGGAGAGCATCCGCTCCACCAGCTCCGAATCATGTCCGTCCACGACGAACTGAATGCCCCGGCGTAGGAAGGCGTTCTCGATCTCCACCTGCTCCAGGCCCAGAAGGCCCTCCTTTCGCGCGATGGTGGCGAGCTCGAGGCTCTTGGCGATCAGGTCGGACGCCGGTTCAGGCTTATGCACGAAGGCCTTCATGGCGACGTGGAAGGCCCCCAGGGTATGGGCGAGAGGGAACTTCATTAGCGTGATGGCGAAGGTCCCCCCCACCACGATAATGATGCTGGGCGTATCGACGAAAACGAACGCGCTCCCTCCCATCAGGATGGCGATGATGATGGCGGCCAACGCCCCCATCAGGCCCATTAATGTCGCGAGATCCACGCTGCTCTCACTCCGCCTGGGGCCGACGCCGTACCCTGGGCTCAAATCTAATTCCGGCTCGATCAGCGGGAGATCGGGGCGTCTTCTCGATTCCCG
>JBAPYD010000230.1:0-1691 GCA_049284555.1 Chromatiaceae bacterium
CTCTTCACGGCCGCCGGCAAGGGGAGATGCGCTGTGTGCCATAGGGGTTCGCCGCCGACTGGACCCTCGCCGCTATTCAGCGACTTCGGATACGACAACCTTGGTGTGCCGAAGAACCCGCTGAACCCCTTCCTGCTCGACAACCCCGGTTGGGTGGACCCGGGTCTCGGGGGCTTCCTGGAGACGCTGGAGACAACGGTCCCGGAGTATGCGGCGTTGGCGGACGCCAACTTCGGCAAGCACAAGGTCCCCACCACGCGCAATGTTGCGCTGGGCTCCTGCGAGGCCGCCGCGCCCGGGGAGCCCTGCGTGGAGAAGGCCTACATGCACAACGGGTATTTCAAAACCCTGAAGCAGGTGGTGCACTTCTACAACACCCGCGACGTTAAGGTTCGGTGCGAGACACTCGGCATCTACGACGCCACCGTGGACGTGGCCATGGCCAACGACTGCTGGCCGGCCCCCGAGGTCGAGGCGAACCTCAACACCACGCTGCTCGGCAACCTCGGGCTGACGGACGCGGAGGAGGACGCCCTGGTGGCCCTGATGAAGGCGATGAGCGACGGCTACTGGGTCAAATAGGGTTCCCGGCGCCGCTGGCGACGACCCGCCAGGCGCCCAGACTCCGTAGTCCTCACCGGAAAGCAAAAGGGCCAGGCGGTTGCCTGGCCCTTTTGATTGCGCCCATCCGTGGGCGCGTATCTCGGTCCCTGCAGGAGTCTTACTTGGACTCGGTCTGAGCCGGGGCAGCCGGGGCGACCGGGGCACCGTAGGGAGCGGCATAAGGCATGGCGTAAGGGGCGCCGTAGCCGTAGTAAGGGGCGCCGTAGCCGTAGCCCGGGTAGCCGTAGCCGTAACCGCGGCCATAACCGTACCCGCGTCCACGGCCCCAGCCGCGACCGGTGCCGCCGCCGCTCATGCTCATGTTGAAATCGCCGTAGCCGTCACCGAACATGTCGTTGAACCAGTCGCCCATTCCGTCGCCCCAGCCGGAGCCGTAGCCGGGGCCACCGCCCCAAGGACCGCCGCCCCACCAGGCGGAGGCGGAGGCGGAAACACCCAGCAGGGCAGCGATAGCGGCAGCGGTAGCAAGCTTCTTCATTTGGAATCTCCGAAAAGTGATCTATGTTGTTTGGCAGCGAGCGGGAGTGCGTTATCAGCATCCACGGCCGGCATTATATTAGTAATCGCTAAATTAGCGAATTTTTAATATATATCGAGATTCGCCGATCGATAGACTATTTCAATGGGAGATGTCACGACTCCAGGCGCCGGGCCACCGCGGTCAGATCCTCCCAGGCCTTGGCCTTCTGATCCGGTGAGCGCAGCAGGTAGGCCGGGTGATAGGTCACCCGCAGCGGGATGGCGTCGGGCCCGAGCTCCAGCCATCGTCCCCGCAGGCGCCCCAGGGGCAGGTCCGTCGCGAGCAGGGTCTGGGCGGAGATTCGGCCCACCGCCAGGATGATCCGCGGCCCGATCAGGGCGATCTGACGCATCAGGTAGGGCTGACAGCGCAGGACCTCTTCCGGCCTCGGGTCCCGGTTCCCCGGGGGTCGGCACTTGAGGATGTTGGCGATGTAGACCTGCTGACGCTGGAGCCCGATCGCCGCCAGCATGCGGTTCAGGAGCTGACCGGCGCGGCCCACGAAGGGCTCCCCCTCCCGGTCCTCGTCCGCCCCGGGGGCCTCACC
>JBAPYD010000231.1:0-2917 GCA_049284555.1 Chromatiaceae bacterium
CCACAGGGCCCAGAGCCGCGCCTCGCCGCGACGCCGGCGGCTGCCCCTTCCGGCCACCTGGGACCGGGCACGCACCTCGACGGATTCCTGGCGCAGCCGGTTGATCAGGGTCGGAATGGGGATGCGAACCGGGCACACCTCGGCGCAGGCCCCGCAGAGGCTCGACGCCTCTGCCATCTCGCCGCGGACATCGAGACCCTGGAGCTGGGGCTCCAGAATGCTGCCGATGGGTCCCGGATAGACGGTGCCGTAGGCGTGCCCCCCAAGGCGCGTGTAGACCGGGCAGTGGTTCATGCAGGCCCCGCAGCGGATGCAGTGCAGGGTGGCCGCGAGCTCCGGATCCTGACGGATGCGCGAGCGACCATTGTCCAACAGGACGAGATGGACCTCCCGGGGGCCGTCCATCTCCCCCGGGCGGCGGGGGCCGGAGATCAGGTTCACGTACGTGGTGATGGGCTGGCCGGTGGCGCTGCGGGTGAGCAGGGTCAGGAGCGGCGGCAGTTGATCCAACCGGGCGATCACCTTCTCGATCCCCATCACCGCGATATGGACCTCCGGTGCGGTGGTGCTGAGGCGTCCGTTGCCCTCGTTCTCCACCAGGCAGAGGGTGCCCGTCTCCGCCACGGCGAAGTTGACCCCGGAGAGCCCGGCGGTGATGCCGCAGAAGCGCCCGCGCATATAGGCCCGGGCGGCGGCGGTCAGGTCCTCGATCCGCTCTCCGCCCGGGACCTCCGGCAGCCGCTCCCGGAACAGGGCGGCCACCTCGTGGCGATCCTTGTGGACCGCGGGGGCGATGATATGGGAAGGGGACTCCTGGGCGAGCTGGATGATCAGCTCACCCAGGTCCGTCTCCACCGGCTCGATGCCCTCCGCGGCCAGGCGCGGGTTGAGCACCATCTCCTCCGAGACCATGGACTTGCCCTTGAGCAGGGCCCGAGCCCCCGACCGGCGCAGGATGTCGAGGACGATCCGATTGGCCTCCTGGCCGGTCTCGGCCCAGTGGACCTGCATGCCGTTTCCGATGCAGTTGCGCTCCAGCGTCTCCAGCAGCTCCGGGAGCCTTGCCACCGCGTGACCCCGGATGGCCTGCCCCTGGTCCCGCAGGCGCTCCAGCTCCGATACGTCCGGGAATGCCTTGAGCCGCTTGACCACCAGCCCGTCCATGGCCCGGCGAATGTTCTTGCGCGCCCGCTCCCTCCCCAGGGCGGCACCGATGGAGGCCCGCAGCCCGGTGGTCACGGCTTAGCGTCTCCCCCGGTCCGCTCCCACAGGAGCTCGGCGATGTGCTTGACCGCGATCCGATGCCCCCGACGGTCCAAGGTGCCTCCCAGGTTCATGAGACAGCCGCAGTCCTGACCCACCAGGACGCTGGCCCCGGTGGCGGCGATGGACTCGGCCTTGTCGGCGGCCATGGCCGCGGAGATCTCCGGCTGCTTCACGGCGAAGGTCCCGCCGAAGCCGCAGCACTCATAGGCGTGGTCCGGCTCCACCGTCTCCAGGTTGGCGAGCCGCCCCAGAAGCTCCAGGGCGGCGGGGGCGACCCCCAGCTCCCGACGGGCCGAGCAGGAATTGTGCACCGCCACCTTGAGCGGCGGACCGAGGTCCCGCGGCCGCAGGTCGAGCACCCGTCCCAGGAAATCCGTGAGCTCCACCACCCGACCCGCCAGGGCCAGGGCCCGCCTCGAGTCCGGTGTCCCGGCAAAGAGGGCCGGGTACTGCCCCTTGAGCATGCCCGCGCACGAGGCCGAGGGAACCACCACCGGCAGATCCTCGGGGAAGACATCGAGCTGGGCCCGGGCCACGCGACGCGCCTCCCGCCGGTAGCCCGCGTTGTAGGCGGGCTGGCCGCAGCAGGTCTGACCCTGGGGGAAGACGACGCGCACACCCTCCCGCTCGATCAGACGCATGGCCGAGAGGCCGACCCGGGGATACAGCAGATCGATCAGGCAGGTGCCGAAGAAGTAGACGGCGGTCGGCTTGGTCATGAGGCTCCGAGTGAAGCAGGTGCACGCCAGCGCCCGAGCTGGACCACGAGTTTAGCAGGGGCATCGTCCGCGGACCGGCGGCGGGCGCGGTCTCGATTATCATGGCGCCTTGCAGCAGCGAGCACCACCATGTCCCCCAACCGGCCTCCCCTTGCGGTATTTGCCTCTTTCTCCGGCGCCGGCGGGGTCGAGCGCATGCTGGTGAACCTCATCCGGGGCTTCGTGGACCTGGGCCAGCCGGTGGATCTTCTGTTGGTGAAGGCCCAGGGCCCGCACCTGGACCGCCTGCCCCCGCAGGTACGGCAGGTGCGACTCCCCGGAGGTCACACCCAGCTCGCGGTCCTGGCGCTGGCGCGCTACCTTCGTCAGCTTCGCCCACCCGTCCTGCTGGCCGCCAAGGACAGGGCGGGGCGAACAGCGGTGCTCGCCCGGGCGATCGCGCACACCCGGACACCGATCGTGCTGCGACTGGGCACCAATCTGTCCGCCGCCATGGCGGAGCGAGGGGCGATCCAGCGGTGGATCCGCTATCTGCCGATCCGCCTGCTCTATCCGCGCATCGAGCGCATCGTGGCGGTCTCCGAGGGGGTGGCGCAGGATACCGCCCACATCGCCCGCCTGCCACGGCGCTCCATTACCGTCATCCGCAACCCCGTGATCACGCCGGAGCTCCGGGCCCAGGCCGCCGAGCCCTGCCCCCACCCCTGGCTCCAGGAGCCTCAGGTGCCCGTGATCCTGGGCGCCGGTCGACTTCAGCGCCAGAAGGACTTCCCAACCCTGATCCGCGCCTTTGCCAGGCTCCGGGCCGGCCGGGCCTGCCGGCTCATGATCCTGGGGGAGGGCCGGGGCAGGGCCGGGCTGGAGGCCTTGATCCGGGACCTGGGCCTCACAGGGGACGTGGCCCTGCCCGGCCACCAGCCCAACCCCTATCC
>JBAPYD010000232.1:0-2344 GCA_049284555.1 Chromatiaceae bacterium
GGTCGATGCTGAGCAGACCCCTTACCTGGCAATTCGAATGGTAGGTGTGCCCAGACGCCTGCCTCACGGGATGCCCCATTTTCAGGGGCTTGCGGCCGTTGGACAAAGACGGGTTCGGCCTCGCCGGGCGGTCCTGCTCTGCTTGCCGCTCTGCCGCTGGCCAGGATCGGCAGCCCCGGATCGGTTCCCTAGTCACAGTTCTCCTGGATCACCCTGCGGGCCTCTTCCAGGTAGCGCGTCCGCAACGCATCGGTCAGCGCCTGGGTTTCGCCCTCGGGCGTGCGGACCTGTGTGATCCGCGGGTCCTCCAGATGCGCGAGGTTCTGTCGGGCCGCCTCGCAGTTGGTCCGCCGCGTGGCCTGCTGCTGCGAGTGCTCGCGTGACTCCTGCCCCTGCTGTCCGGCCGCCTCGCGCCGATCGGAATCCTGCTCGATAAGGGCTCGTATCCGCTCCTCCGCGCGCTGAGTCTCCTCGGCGGTGGGTCCGGGCTGGGGGGTCAGGCGGGTGGCGTCGGTGCCGGGCGGGGGTCGCCGGGAGTAGACGGTGACGCCGCTCTCGTCGGTCCACCGATAGACGGGGACCGGATCGCCCAGCGCCGACCAGACCCAGGCGAGCCCGCCCAGCAGCCCCAGCAGGGCCAGGATCCGGCGGGTGTATGGGGTTTTGGTCGACATGACGCCACTCTCCGTCGGTTGGCGGTTTGCCGCTTCGAGGGAGCCCAAGCGCGGCGGGTGGCCCGGGAAATCGGGCCTGTCTTGACCCTTGGCCTGCATCTCTTGTACCGTCGAACCCTTTTTGATCACTTTCTGATGTTCTTCTCCAGTCGGGGCTGGAGACCGAGACGAGGGTCCCAGAGTGGGGCTTCCCGGATTCGGTCCAGTCGAACCGGGGCGGTGACCCGGTCCCTCAACGTCCCTGAGGGGTCGGGGCCGCCTGGAGATGAGGCTCAAGCGGAGGTCGCCAAGGTGGATCCGAAAGGGGTGGAGCTCTCAGGTGCCGAGATCGTCGTCCAGACCCTGGTCGACGAGGGCGTCGAGTTCGTCTTCGGCTACCCGGGCGGGGCCGTGCTGCACATCTACGATGCCCTCTTTAAGCAGGAGCGGGTGAAGCACATCCTCGTCCGTCACGAGCAGGGTGCCGCTCACGCCGCGGACGGTTACGCCCGCGCAACCGGCAAGTGCGGGGTCTGCCTCGTAACCTCCGGTCCCGGTGCCACCAATGCGGTGACCGGAATCGCCACCGCCTACATGGACTCCATCCCCATGGTGGTGATCTCGGGTCAGGTACCCACTCCCGTGATCGGCTCGGACGCCTTCCAGGAGGTGGATACGGTCGGGATCACCCGACCCTGCGTCAAGCACAATTTCCTGGTCAAGGATGTCCACAAGCTGGCGGAGACCATCCGCAAGGCCTTCTACATCGCCACCACCGGGCGCCCGGGCCCCGTGGTGGTGGACGTGCCCAAGGACATCACCGACCCCAACATCAAGGTGCCCTATCACTATCCGCGGGAGATCCGGATGCGCTCCTACCATCCGACGGAGCGGGGTCATCCGGGGCAGATCCGCAGGGCGGTCGATCTGATGCTCCAGGCCAAGCGGCCGGTGATCTACACGGGCGGTGGCGTGGTGCTCGGCGAGGCGTCCGCGCAGCTCACGGAGCTGATCCGTCTTACCGGCTTCCCGATCACCAGCACGCTGATGGGCCTCGGGGCCTATCCCATGACGGACCCACAGTTCCTGGGCATGTTGGGGATGCACGGGACCTACGAGGCCAACATGGCCATGCACGAGACCGACGTGCTCGTCGCCATCGGGGCCCGCTTCGACGATCGCGTGACAGGCAAGATCGAGCACTTCTGTCCCCACGCCAAGATCGTCCATGTCGACGTCGACCCCTCGTCCATCTCCAAGAACGTGCGGGTGGATGTCCCCATCGTGGGCCAGGTGGCGAGCGTCATCGAGGACATGCTGAAGCTGCTCAAGGAGCGCCTGCCCGCCGCCCCCTCCCCGTCGCCCAAGGACCGGCCGGTCGCGGAGTGGTGGGCCCAGATCGACGAGTGGCGGCGCATGGACTGCCTGCAGTACGACCGCAACAGCGAGATGATCAAGCCCCAGCTCGCGGTGGAGACCCTTTACAAGGTGACCAACGGGGACCTCTACCTGACCTCGGACGTGGGTCAGCACCAGATGTTCGCGGCCCAGTTCTATCCCTTCGATAAGCCCCGGCGCTGGATCAACTCAGGGGGGCTCGGCACCATGGGGTTCGGCCTGCCGGCCGCCATGGGGGTGCAGCTCGCCTTCCCGGACGCCCAGGTCGCCTGCATCTCCGGGGAGGCCAGTAT
>JBAPYD010000233.1:0-2104 GCA_049284555.1 Chromatiaceae bacterium
CCACCATGGTGGTGAACATCCCGCTGGCCTTCCTGATCCCGTCGAGCTCCGGTCACGCGGCGCTGGCGATGCCCCTGCTCTCACCGATGGCCGACTTCGCCGGAGTGGATCGCCCGCTCACCATCACCGCGTGGATCCTCGGCCACGGGCTGACCCTGCTGGTCTCGCCGACCAACGTGGTGGTCATGGGCGGGCTGGCCATCGCAGGGGTGGGTTACGACAAGTACCTGAGATTCATCTGGCCGCTGCTGCTCGCCCTCTTTCTGGTCTCGGTCGGTGCGCTGGCGCTCGCGGCCACCCTCGCCTGAGCTGGAGCGCGGCTGCGGTTGCCGATTGGCGATGACCTCCACCGATCTGTTGAATCTTCGATAGGAGAAAACATGCGTCTCGCCACCTTACCGCTCATGCTCCTTCTCGGCGCGGTCTGCGTTTCAGTCACGGCCGCGGAGGGCGACACCATCCAGGGTAAACCGGTCATTCAGCAACTCGATCTCGACGCGCTGGAATCCGGCAAGATCCATCATCTCTACTTCGAGTCCGTCGAGATGGGCTCCGGGCAGCACTGGTATGTGCCGGTGCTGGTGGCCAAGGGTGCCAAGCCGGGCAAGCGCGTCTTGCTGGTCGCGGGTGTGCACGGCGACGAGCTCACCCCGGTCGCAACCGTGCACGAGGTCTTCGAGAAGCTCGATCCGAGCGCGCTCTCCGGCAGCGTCATCGCCCTCGTCGGCGTGAACCGACCAGGCATCGAATACATCACCCGCAATTGGCCGATGAAGAACCTCGGCACGGCCTGGGTCAACCCCAACCGGGTCTTTCCGGGCAAGGAGGACGGCGACTCGGTGGAACGACAGGCCTGGCTGGTGATGGAGCGGCTCATCAAGGGGAACGCCGATGTCGCCGTGGACATGCACACCGGGGGCAATGGCGCCGATTTCGCGTTGTTCATCTTCGCCTACTCCGCTGACCCAGAATCCCTGGCCCTCGCCGAGCTGTTTCCGGTCGACCAGATCAAGCTCGACCCGGGCCTGGAGGGCACCCTGGAGTACGCCCTGGTGCAGGCGGGCATCCCGGCCCTGACGCTGGAGCTCGGCGGGCCGCGCGGCTTCGAGCCTGACATGGTGCGCGCCGGTGTCGAGGGCATCGACAACGTGCTCGCCCACTACGGTGTCACCGGCCAACCGGTCGGCCGCACCGCGGAATCCGTCAAGGCGTTTCGGGGCAATGCGCTGGTCGATGTCATCGCCGACACGGGCGGTTTCGTCGAATACCTTGTGGAGCTGAACGATACGGTGGAGGACGGGCAACGGGTCGCGATCCAGCGCAACGCCTTCGGCGAGGTGGTGCGGGAATACACCGCCACTGCCTCCGGGCGGGTGGCCATCCGCGGGACCGATGCGATCCGCGAGCGTGGCTCTGACATCGTGACCATCCTCACCGAGAGCCCCGACTGCCCTCCCGAGGGCTGTCCCTACTACGGCGGGGAGGAGCGTTGAGGCGAACGCTCGCCGCGTGAGGTTGATCGTATGCGTACAGCCCTTCAAGGATCGACCTGGCTCGGGTTCTACATTGCTCTGATCCTGTTTCCGTTGGGCGCGGGCGCGGTTTTCAGACCCGTAAGCGCTTCGGACTCGTTGTTCATCAACCTTTCGGTCGCACTCGGCTATGTCGGGTTCTCCATCATGGCCATGGAGTTGGCCCTGCTGTCGCGGGTAAAGGGCGCGACGGCCGCGTTCGGGCTCGATGCCCTGCGGCTCGTTCACAAACGGATCGCGTACGTCGCCCTTGTCCTGGTCCTGATTCACCCGCTGGCGCTCCTACTCGCTGGCTATCCCTGGCAGATGCTGCTGCCGGGACCCCAGGTGCCGTGGGCCATCATGCTGGGTACCCTCGCTACGATCGCGACGGTTCTATTGATCCTGCTTTCGCTGGGAAGAAAGTGGCTGCGCATGCCCTATGAGCTATGGCAGATCACCCATGGCATCCTGGCCATCGCGATTATCGCGGCTGCGGCACTACACATCCTAGAGGCGGGGCGCTACTCACAGTTGCTGCCAATGCGGGTCGCCGTCGTGCTGTACCTGGCCTCATTGATCGTCCTGTTCTT
>JBAPYD010000234.1:0-6597 GCA_049284555.1 Chromatiaceae bacterium
CCTCGGCAGAGGGCGAGCAGGGCGCTGGCCTCGGTCTGTCGGCGGGACAAGCCGGACCCCTTGTCCCGGTATTGGACCACGCGCGCCCCCCCTTGGATGGCGCTGGTGACGAGATCCACCAGCGGGGGGCCAGCGTCGGCGGGCCCCGGGGCCGCACGGTCCGGGGTGATGACGTAGAGCCCCCTGAGCGGCCTGATCATGAGGGGATCCGGGGCTCCGGGAGCTGGAAGAGCCGATTCGGTGTCAGCTGTCCCTTTCCGGTCCGGAACGCCCGATCGAGGCTCGCCCAGGTATATTCCTGGGCGCTGGAGACGGCCTCCATCATGGAGCCGCCGAGGGCCAGACGCGCGGCGATCGCACTCGCCAGGGTGCAACCGGACCCGTGGTATTCCCCCGGCAGGCGGGGCCAGGTCCAGGACCGTTCGGCCCCGTCCGCGGAATAGAGGCGGTTGACGACCTGGGGGGTGGAATCGTGGGTGCCGGTGACGAGGACCCAGCGCGCCCCGATCTCGAGCAGACGGCGGGCGCAGCGTGCCGGGTCCTGGGAGTCCCCCAGGGTGCAGGCCTCCGGAAGATTCGGAGTGACCAGGGTCGCGCGGCGCACGAGGTGGTTGCGCAGCTGGTTGAGCAGGGCGGCGTCGACCATCTCCTGTCCCGTGTTGGAGGCGAGGACCGGGTCCAGCACGAGGGGCAGGTCCCGCTGGGCGTCGATCAACGCCCCGAGGACCCGGACGATGCGGGAGCTGCCCACGAGGCCGATCTTGATCGCCTGGGGCCGGCTGTCCTCTATCATGGCGCGGCACTGGGACTCGACCTGCTCCGGCGGCTGGGGGTAGATGGCGCGCAGACCGCCGGTGTCCTGATCGGTGAGGGCAGTGACCACGGTGACCGCGCAGGCCCCCGCGGCGCGCACGGCCTCCGCGTCCGCCAGGATCCCGGCCCCTCCGCTGGGGTCATGGCCGCCGATGCAGAGTACGGTTGGCGGGGAGTAGGGCTGGGTCATGTGGTCTCCTCAGGGTTCCGCGTTGAGATCCGTGGCAAATACCCCAAAATCCGGGCCTCAATTCTAGCCTCGTCCAGGGAAGCGCGGGTCTATTGCGCTTCCCTCGCGGGCCCAGGGTTCCCCGCCGGCTTCGGGGGCCTCGAGCCCTTAAAATCGGGGTGTTCCGAGACTCGCGCGTCTCGGGATGGGCGCTGATCCGATCCCCGGGTGGCATTTGGTCAGCTTTTCTTCAGAGGTTGGGGGAGCGTTGTTCTTTCGGGCCCACGACCGCGCGTCGATGCGGCGCGACACCGGAGCGGAGTATGAAGACGTATATGTGCGTGATTTGTGGCTTTATCTACGACGAGGAGAAGGGTTGGCCGGAGGACGGGATCGCCCCAGGTACCCGCTGGGACGATGTTCCGCTGACCTGGAAGTGTCCCGAATGCGGGGCTGGAAAGGAAGATTTCGAGATGGTGGAGATCTGACCGAGTAGGTATTTTTACGGAATCAGGGCAGTTGCCTCGGCGTCGTCTACACTGGATTCCATGGACGCACTGTTCACACCCCCTCGTCTCAAGGACCGCCGCATCGCGGAGCTCTTGGAGATCGCCCGGCGTTACTGTGAGCTCATCGACACCTCAGGCGGCGGCCGCCCCCAATGGCTGCGAGAGGTTGCGGAGGTCCTGCCCCGACTCCACGCGGCGATGACCTCGCTGCACTACGACGCGCCCCATGCGGAGCACGATCACCCGGTCGATCTGGACGCCCGCTTCGAGCTCTATTTTCGTCTGCGCAACCTCCTGGGGGAGCGGGATGCGTACTGCCTGGAGTTCGATTCCGCCCAGGACGGCGCCGATGCCATGACCGGCAGCCTGGCGGACGATCTCACCGACATCTATTGCGAGCTCAAGCACGGACTGCGCGCCTTCCCGGCCAAGCCGGCGCGGACATTGGAGACCTGGTTTCTGGGCTACGACTGTCACTGGGGGCAGCACCTGGTCGACGCCCAGCGCCACCTGGCTACCCTGGCGGCCGCGGATCGTCTCGGCTGAGATGTTTCGGCGCAAGCCTTAACATGCTGATTGGGCGGATTTTGCGCTGGAATATCCGACTCTTTTTCTGGTACAATTGGCGGCCTCAGTAGTTCAGACTCCAGAGGTTCTCAACATGTCTGCGGCCCTGACCCAAGCCGAGCTCACGCTCACCTCACCGGCCCAGTCCAAGATGAGCGAGCTGTTCCGTCAAGTGGATGAAAGTATCCAGGGCGTGCGCGTCTTCGCGACCGCCGGCGGTTGCAGCGGCATCAGCTTCGGCATGACCTTCACCGACGCAATCAACGAGGATGACGGGGTCCTGGATTGCGACGGATTCAAAGTCGTGGTGGACGACGGGACCCTCGGCTACCTCCGCGGAGTCGAGATCGATTTTGTCGACGACGGCAAGGGTAGCGCCACGTTCGTCTTCAATAACCTGCCCCAGGTCGGGGGCGGGTGCGGCACCTGCGGGTCTTCCGGCGGCGGTTGCGGCTGATTGGCGCACACGAGGTGCACGGGGTCTTCAGGGGCCCCGTGCCCAGTTGGCGCCGCTGCCCCGGACCGGATCAATGACCCAGCTGACAGCGCGAAAGCGGCCATGGCCGCTTTTTTATTTGGGTGGGTGCACGGGTGGCCGCACCCCCGGGCGATTTTGGAATAATGGTGCTGTCCAGGGGCAATGACGGGAGTCGGTTGTATGCTGAAGGTTGGTATCGTCGGCGGAACGGGCTACACGGGCGCGGAGCTGCTGCGGATCCTGGCGCGGCACCCGGACGTGGACCTTGCCGCCATCACCTCCCGCGGGGAGGCCGGGACGGCGGTCGCGGATCTGTTTCCCCATCTGCGCGGGCATGTGGACCTGTGTTTCAGCGAGCCGGATCCGGAAAGACTCGGGGGCTGCGACCTCGTGTTCTTCGCCACCCCGAACGGGACGGCCATGCGGATGGCGCCCGAGTTGCTGGACCTGGGGGCGCGGATTATCGACCTGGCGGCGGATTTCCGCCTGCGGGACCCGGCGGAGTGGGAGTCCTGGTATGGGATGGCCCACGCCTGCCCCGCGCTGCTCGATGAGGCCGTCTATGGGCTGCCGGAGCTCAACCGGGACGCGATCCGCCAGGCGCGCCTGATCGCCAATCCGGGGTGCTATCCCACCGCCGTGACCCTGGGCTTCATGCCCTTGCTGGCGCGAGGCGTCGTCGACCCCGAGTGGCTCATCGCGGACGCGAAGTCGGGGACCAGCGGCGCCGGACGCAAGGCGGTGACGCCCATGCTGATGGCGGAGGTTGGGGAGAGCTTCAAGGCCTATTCCGTGGGCGGGCACCGCCACGCCCCGGAGATTGCCCAGAACCTCCGTCTGTTCTCCGGGGTTCGGCCGGGCCTGACCTTCGTCCCCCATCTGGTGCCCATGATCCGCGGGATCGAGGCGACGCTCTATGCCCGTCTGCGGGATCCCTCCGGTCCTTCCGGCGGTGACCTCGAACAGCTCTACCGGGAGTTCTACGCGGGCGAGGCCTATGTGGACGTCCTGCCGGCTGGGTCCCATCCCGATACCCGGTCGGTGCGGGGGGCCAACGTTTGTCGGATCGCGGTGACCCGTCAGGGCCACTCGAACGTGGTGGTGGTCCAATCGGTGATCGACAACCTGGTGAAGGGCGCCGCCGGCCAGGCCGTCCAGAACATGAACCTGATGTTCGGCCTCGATGAGGCTCGGGGGCTCGATGCGCTTGCGCTCCTGCCCTGAGGGTGCCGGTCCCAGGCCTCGTGCGCTGCGGGTGCGGCCAGCCGGCTTCAGGTGGCGCGAGGCGACCCGGGTACTGCTCGCTCCCATCGCGCCAAGCTCCCGCGTCCGCTCATGTCCCTTCATCTGACCCGGCTCTGGTGGTGGCTGCTGGGGCTTGCCGTGGGAGCCGTGCTGGCCGCGGTCGCCTTTGCCATCGGCTTGGAGCTCGGTCTGAAGCGTGGCAATGCGCTTGCCCAGCCGGAGATCGCCACCTTGCTCGAGGAGCGTCAATCCGTGCTCGCCGAGCTCGCCGAGCTGCATGAGGAAGTGGCCAAGCTGCGGCACGAGGCCTCGGTGATGGAGCGATCCCGGCAGATCGAGCGTGAGACCAACAAGGCGCTGCAGGCCCAGCTCAAGGACGCCCAGGACGAACGGTTGGCCCTGATCAAAGAGGGCACCTACCTTAGGCGGCTCGTACGCGAGGGCGGTCAGGGTGCCGTCAGCGTACACGATCTGGTCTTATCTCCCCAGGACGATCCGCGATCCGTGCGCTACAGCTTCGTGGTGACGCAGCTGATCCCGGACTTCGGCGAGACCACGGGCCAGGTGTCCCTGCAGATCCTGGGCCTTCAGGAGGGAAAGGAGAAGCGGCTCGGCCTCAAGGAACTCCCCCAGGCGGAGCCCACGGAGCTTCCCATGCATTTCGACCAATTGCAGAGCTTCCAGGGACAGCTGACGCTGCCCGATGGGTTCGAGCCCCGATTGCTCACGGTCACGGTCGATCCGGAGGGCGAGCGGCTGACTGGCGCGTCGGAGAGCTTTCCGTGGGTGCTGGAAGGCCCCTGACGGAGCCTGGGCACGTCTTGAACTCTCGAGCGCCGGGACGCACGTGGCGCTCATCAGGCGTTATCGATAGAAATGGTTGAATCATGAACGAACAGGTCACGACAGACGCGCCCCTCGTCTTCACCGGTGCCGCGGCCGGCAAGGTTGCTCAGCTGATTGCCGAGGAGGGTAACCCGGGCCTCATGTTGCGGGTCTACATCCAGGGCGGCGGATGCTCGGGTTTCCAGTATGGGTTCACCTTCGACGAGTCGGTGCAGGATGGCGACACCGAGGTGGTTACCGATGGGGTCAAGCTCCTGGTCGATCCCATGAGCATGCAGTACCTCATGGGGGCCGAGATCGATTACACGGAAGGCCTGCAGGGGGCCCAGTTCGTGATTCGTAACCCCAACGCGAGCACGACGTGCGGTTGCGGGTCGTCGTTCTCCGTCTGAGGGGATCGGTCGGCGTCGGCCCTTGAGTCGGCGTCGGTGCGCGTCGTACGCTCCGGGGCCTTTCACCAAAAGTCCCGGGGCTTCGGCAGATGGCAGACACAGAGACTGCACTCGCGCTCATTCGGCGCGGTACCGAGGAGATCCTCCTCGAAGACTCCCTACGGAAGAAGCTCGAGACCGGCAGGCGGCTCCGGGTGAAGGCCGGCTTCGACCCGACCGCCCCCGACCTGCACCTCGGGCACACCGTCCTCATCAACAAGCTTCGCCAGTTTCAGGAGCTGGGCCACGAGATCCTGTTCCTCATCGGCGATTTCACGGGGATGATCGGCGACCCCACGGGGAAGAGCGCTACCCGTAAGCCGCTGTCTCGGGAGGATATCGAGGCGAACGCCGCGACCTACCGGGAGCAGGTATTCCGCATCCTGGATCCGGGCAAGACCCGGGTCGTCTTCAACTCCGAATGGATGGACGGCCTTGGTGCGGCCGGCCTGGTGCAGCTCGCCGCCCAGCACACGGTGGCGCGGATGCTGGAGCGGGACGACTTCTCCAAGCGCTACAAGTCCGGCCAGCCCATCGCCATCCATGAGTTTCTCTATCCGCTCATCCAGGGATACGACTCGGTCGCGCTGCAGGCGGACATCGAGCTCGGCGGAACCGACCAGAAGTTCAACCTCCTGGTCGGGCGCCAGCTGCAGGAGGCCTACGGCCAGGAGCCCCAGGTGGTCATCACATTGCCCATCCTGGAGGGGCTCGATGGCGTGCAGAAGATGTCGAAGTCGCTGGGGAACTACATCGGGATCACGGACCCGCCCGATGACATGTTCGGCAAGATCATGTCCCTCTCCGACGAGCTCATGTGGCGCTACTTCGAGCTACTGAGCGCCCGCGACATGACCGAGATCGACGCCTGGCGCGCCTCCGTCGCCGATGGAGCCAACCCCCGGGACATCAAGTACGAGCTCGCCCTGGAGCTGGTTGGGCGCTTCCACTCCCCGGACCAGGCTCGGCGGGCCCAGGAGGGCTTCGTTGCGCGGTTCCAGCGGGGCGTCGTGCCCGAGGATCTGCCAGAGGTCAGCCTGGCCGCCGCGGACCCCGATGGCCTGGCGATCGGGAACCTCCTGAAGGAGGCGGGGCTGGTCAAGAGTACGTCCGAAGCCCTGCGTCTGATCGCCCAGGGGGCGGTGCGCCTGGACGGCGAGCGCATAGAGGACGGGCGCTGGGTCTGTCCGGTGGGCTCGGTGCACCTGGTGCAGGTGGGAAAGCGGCGTATCGCCCGGGTTCGGGTCGCGGGGCGCGCCTGAGCCCTGTGGGTCGACGGGGGTTGCGCGGGGGCCGGAGGATGCGTGCCGTCGGGCTGTTACCGGCTCCCACTTCCCCTCTTGACAGGTCATGGGGCATCTGTAGAATGCGCGGTCTTGGCAGCGATTGAGTGTTGCCGGGGTAGATCTTTAACAGTTTGTCGAGATAACTTGTGTGGGTGCTCCGTTGTGTCTGGTGTGACTCCAGAGGCATCGACGAGCATCTTCTTAAGTGGAGATTCCGTCGAGCGAGGATTGGGCTGTGAGAGCAGCCTTGAAG
>JBAPYD010000235.1:0-7176 GCA_049284555.1 Chromatiaceae bacterium
GCTAGAAGCAGGATCAACGCACCAAGCTCGGCATCCACAACAAACGCCTCAAAGCCGGCTGGAACGAGCACTACCTTGCTGAGTTGCTTTTCGACCCGCCTCATCCGATGACCGGCATCGGCCCATCAACCGCTGAGAATATTAGCCAGACTTGATGCGATTGCCCTGACACAGGCCGACGCCGCCCCTGACCGTCGGCCGCAAGGCACCGGGGATTCTGCGGCACCTGGGAGCAGGTCTCCCCCGAGGGTACCCACCGGCGTTGCTGGGCCCTAGAGGTGGACAGCGTCCCCGGACGCGCCTGGGGAAGGCCTGGCGAGGCCGGGGCCAACGACGTCCTGGAGCCCCGTCCCACCCGTCGGTGCCTTACACACCCGCAAGCCGGGGAGGAGTCGCGAGTCCCTACCCGCCCCCTATGCCCCCTGCCGAGCATGGGCTGCACCCCGGAAGTGCGAACTCGAGGGACAGAAACAGGTCGTAACAGGCCGTTACAACCATTAGCAAAAAGTATATTGCTAATATACTCCCGCGCCCGGAAGATGGTTCCCGTCCCTCGGCATGCCCGCGGAAGGCACCTCCTGATGAGGTGCCCTGCGAGGGCAACAGGCAACACAGCGAGAGCGGTGCTGCTAGACCACACTGGAGACACGACCATGACTTTCGACGCATTGACAATCACTGGTATCGTCTGGTGCGCCCTGAGCGGCGGGTTTGTCGTTGCCACGGCATTCGCGCAGGCCCCACGCCCATTGGCGAGTCGGCGCCCGTCGGCGCGACAGCTCGCCTCGGGACTCGCGAAACGGGTCGCGCCGGCAATTGGCGCAGCCTGGTCTGGGCACTTTGGAGCGCCAAAGGCCGCAACGATCGGGGCTTGAGACGCGAAGGAGTGGCCGACGAGACTTGGACGGCCATAGAACAGAGGTTATTGCGAAACCCCGAGAGAACCCATCCCTGGGATTCTGAATAATCCACCCGGGCGCCTGGGGAGATACTGATCAAATGCCAGGACGGCTTCTGATCGGCATCTCCAAAGGACGCTACATCACCTCAGCGAGATAGGAGCCCATCTCCATATCCGCGACGAAGATGTGCTCCGTGAGCCAGTGCTCCAAGAACTCGATGTCCTCATTCGAGACCGATTGGCCCCCCGTGAGGAACTTCCGCTGCAGGGCCTTGACGCTTTCAATCAGCTCCTCATGCTCCGCCTTGTGCTCAGCGAGGCCCTCATAGCCGTATTTCAGCATCAGCCGCTCCTCGTGCCGGAAGTGCCATTGGGTGCAACTGATCAGCTCTTCCAGCACCGCCTGCACATAGTCTGCTGAATCGCCCTCCGCGACGGAATGAGCCAGTATATTGAACAGATCCACCAGTCTGCGATGGTCTTCATCGACCTCCTTGACATGAACACTGAGTCCGCTATCCCAGACCAGATCTTTCACACAGCTTCTCCAGCAAGAGTTTTCTCCATGGTCCGCCAGCCGCGGAGATCCGTCAAGCGACCCCGGGGGCGAGTCGGACAGCCTCCTTCCAGGAAACCCGTTCGCGCTTGCGGCACTTCACTCCGCGCCAGCCACGCGCCGATAGCGTCGTAACACACAGACCCGCCATGCATAAGCTCATCGTCTGCGACCTCGACGGCACGCTCCTTAACGCGGAGCACCGGCTGGGGGACTACTCCCGCTCGGTCCTCGCACGGCTGCGGGAGCTGGGAATCGAGCTCATGCTGGCCTCGGGCAGACACTTCCAGGACATCCGGCGCCTCTCCGACCAGCTCGGCGGGAAAGGCTGTCTCATCTCCTCCAACGGGGCCGCGGTCCATGACCACCAGGCCCGCCTGGTGCATCGCACCGCCATCGACCCCGGCTGCGTCGACTTCCTCATCGGCGACCCCGCCTTCCGTGGCGTCCATATCAACGTCTATCGCAGCGAGGACTGGCTCGTCGAGCGCGCAGAGCCCCATCTGCTCCATTACCACCAGGACTCCGGCTTCGCGTACCGGGTCGCCGACCTGGGATCGATGGGGCCGGACGACGTGCTCAAGGTCTTCTTCTATGGGGAGCCGGCGGAGCTGAAGTCGCTGGAGGCCCTGATCCTCGACCGTCACGGGAAACGCCTGACCACGACCTTTTCACTCCCGGTGACCCTGGAGGTCATGGCGAAGGGCGTCTCCAAGGGAGCGGCGCTGGCCCGGGTCGCGGAGGGGCTCGGCATCCCCCTCTCGGAGGTCGTCGCCTTCGGGGACGGCATGAACGACCTGGAGATGCTGGAGGTCGCAGGGACCGGCATCCTGATGGCCAACGCCGACCCCCGCCTCAAGGAGGCGCTGCCGCACCTGGAGGAGATCGGGAGCAATCGCGAGGAGTCGGTGGCCCGCTATCTGGAGGGTCTGTTCCTGTCGAGCTGAAGGCCCGCCGGGAAGCGCGATAGATCAACGCTTCCTCAGACGCCGCTCCGGTTCTGAACCGCCCAGACCGCCGCCTCGACCCGGGTCTTGAGCCGCAGCTTCTTCAGGATATGCTTGACGTGGACCTTGACGGTGCCGACGGAGAGGTCCAGCGCGCGGGCGATCAGCTTGTTGCTGTAGCCGCGCTCCAGGAGCCCCAGGATCTCCTCCTCCCTGGGGGTGAGTCCCGCCTCGCTGACCCGCGCCGGACGCGGCTCCTCCCGCAGGGCCCTGGCGATCAGATCCACGAGCCGATCGCTGAGGACCAGCCGACCCCGCGTGACCCGCGCCAGACCCGCCAGGATCTCCTCCGGCTCCATGTCCTTCAGCAAATAGCCGTCCGCCCCGGCGCGCAGGGCCGCCACCACGTCTTCCTCGTTGTCGGATACGGTGAGCATCACCACCCGCACCTCCGGGTCCAGCTCCCGCAGACGCCGCAGGGTCTCGATACCGTCGAGTCCCTTCATGTTGAGATCCAGCAGGATCAGATCCGGATGGGTCGCCCCGACGACCTGGATCCCGCTCTGCCCATCCGCCGCCTCCCCCACCAGCCGAAGGCTCGGGGTCATCGCGATCAGGTCCGCCACCCCCTTGCGGAACAGGGGATGATCGTCGATCACGACGACCCGGGCGGGCCCCTCGTTGGTGGTCGTGTCCGTGTCGAGCGCCATTGACTGGACCACGCTCCCCTTACCCCACGGACTCGACAGGTGCGGCCGCCACGGCGGTCGCCGCCCCGGCTCCGCCGTCCGTGGACCCGCGGTGACGGAACCGCAGACTCACCCGTGTGCCGCCCCCGGCCCGGCCCTCCACCGCCAGGCGACCGCCCAGGGTCTGGGCCCGCTCGCTCATGATGGTGTGGCCGTAGTGTCGTATCCGGCTCCGCTCCTCCTGGATCCCCCGGCCGTCGTCCGCGACCTCCACCTCGACGGCGGAATCGCGCATGGCCAGCCTGACCGAGGCGTGCTGCGCCTCGGCGTGGCGCACCACGTTGGAGAGTGCCTCGCGCACGATCTGAAGGACATGGATCTCCTCGTTGGGGGTCAAGAGGGCCGCCGGGAGCCGGTTGTCGAGCTCGATGGCGGTCGTGCCTCGCTCGCGAAACTCCCGGACCGTGGCCTCCAGGGCGCTGTTGAGTCCCCGGTCGTCCATCTTGAGCCGGAAGGTGGTCAGCAGCTCGCGCAGCTGCCGGTAGGCACTGCTGATCCCCTCGCGCAGCTCCCCCAGCACCGCCCGCGCCTGGGGCTCGTCCTCCAGGTCCAGGGCGGCGGAGAGCCGGGCCGCCTGGATTTTCAGGTAGGAGAGTGACTGGGCCAGGGAGTCGTGCAGCTCCCGGGCGAGGATGCCCCGTTCCTCGTGCAGTGCCAGCCGGCGTCCCTGACGCAGACGCTCGTGGAGCTGGAAGGCGGTCCCCAGGTTTCCGGCCAGGGTGCTCAGCACGCGCGCCTGCCAGGACTCGAGCGGCCGCAGCTCGCGGCCCGCTTCCGTGAGGTCGACGATCAGGACCCCATAACGGCGGTCCCGATCCTCCACCGGGAAGGAGACCACCGGCCGCCGAGGGCCCTGGTTCACCGGCAGCTCGAAGTGTCCCTCAGCGACCCCGTCCTTGCAGGCGAGGCAGCCGGCCCCGGAGCATGCGCCCCGCTGCTGGGCGGCGCTGCGCGTGGTGATGGTCAGACGTCCGCGCTCCTGCTCCGGATCGTCCTGGAGACACAGGGTCACCGGCCCGACCCCGAGCCGTTGCTGGATATCCTCCAGAATCCGCTTCAGGATGGGCTCCGAGACCGGGGACTCGTTCAATCGATTGCCGATACGGTACAGCAGCTCCAGGGATTGGTTGGAGCGCGCCAGGTCCCGGGTCTTCTCCTCCACCCGTTGCTCCAGGTCCCGATAGAGCGCCGATAGGTCTTCCCCCATCCGATTGAGGGCCGCCCCCACCCGGCCCAGCTCGTCGTTCCCGCTGAAGCGTGTGCGCCCGGAGAAGTCGCCGCGGCGGGCCCGGTCCGCCACCTGGAGCAGATCGCCCAGGGGCACGACGAAGCGCAGTACCACCAGCACCAGGGTGACGGCGACCACCAGGACGGTGAGGATCAGGGCGACCGCCTGGATCGTCTGGAGCCGGGCGATCCGCTCCTCGGCCACCTGCTCCAAGAGCCCCACCAGGGCATCCACCTCCATGACGAACCCATCCACCTCGCGCAGGTAAGCGGGGGATCGCTCGGCCGACCCATCCCCGACCGACCGCCCCCGCAACCAGTGCAGGTGGGCCACCAGGTCGGGGCGCATGCGGTCCCGCCAGGAGCGCCAGATCCGCTCGTAGGCGGCCCGCACCGCGTCATCGGACCCATCGGGGATGGCCCCCGCAAGCCGGGGGCTCGCGAGTCTGGACTCGAACTCGCTGGCGAGACGGGCCACCAGCTCGGCACGCCGCGAGGGGGGCACACCCTGATCAGCCAGGGCCATCCCGATGCGGTAGGACTGCATCCGCAGGGAGCCGGACTGGTTCACCGCGGCTGCCAGGCCCTCCATGGTCCGGGCGATGAACACCGAGCTCGCCATGGAGACCACCGCCAGGGCCACCACGACGGACAGGAGCACCCCGATGCGCATCAGGATGGGCTTGGTGGTGAGGCGCTGGATCATGGCTCTCATACCCCAGGCTAACTAGCGCAGTCCGGCGACGCGGAAAAGGGTAATACCACCAAAGAGCGCCGCCCACCCGAAGATGGCCACCCGGATGCCCCATCAACCGCACCTACCGATCGATTTCAACAGCTTAGCACGGCTCACGTCTACCACCTTAGAGGTATTCCCGAATGTTTGGCTCGGTCTTTGGCGCCCTTGCCCCCTCTACCCCCGTGGATAGACTCCACGGCAAAGCAAGCGCACAGGGGGCCTGGTCGCCGACGCCGGAGACCGACCCATCAACCGATGAACGACGCCGACCGATCGAGCACCTACCTGCCCTACCTGGAGGAGATCCCGGCCCTGGCCGGACTCGGAGAGGAGAGCCTGCGCCACATCGCGGGGGGCAGCCTGCTGCGCGGCCTGTCCCGGGGCCAGGTCCTGTGCGAGAAAGGCAGCCACCCGGCGGGATTCTTCTGCGTCCTGAGCGGGCGTATCAAGCTCTCGGCGGTGACCGCCGACGGAGGGGAGCGGGTGCTCGACCTCGCCCTACCCGGGCGCACCTTCGGTCAGCCCGCGGCCGTCCTCGATCAACCCTTTCCCCTGCTCGCCCAGGCGCTCAGCGAATCCCAGGTCCTGCAGGTGGGCCGCGAGCGGATTCGAGAGGCCATGGGACGCTGGCCGGCCGTCGCGATCGCGATGCTGGAGACCGTGGCCCAGGACTGTATGCGCCTGATCCATGACCTGGAGGCCTGTTGTCTCCTGTCCGCCGCCGAGCGGCTGGTGGACTTTCTGCTGAAGGAGGCGGAGCGCGCCCCCCGTCACGGGGACCGGGCCCAGGTGGTGCTCCCCGTCTCCAAGGCGGTGGTGGCCTCCAGCCTCAACCTGACCCCGGAGACCTTCTCCCGGGAGCTCCATGAGCTGGCACGCCGGGGACTGATCCAGGTGGAGCGGCGCACGGTCCACGTCCCTTCCCTGAGCCGGCTGCGTGCGCCCTTGCGGGGTCGCTTCGGCGCGGCGGCCTAGGCGCTCGGCCCGCGGGGTGCGGAAGCCCAGGATCGTTGATCAGGATCAAGTCAACGGCTTGCGCAGGCACATCCTTGATCCTGCTCAAGTCCGTTCCCCGGGCGATCCGATAGGTCTAGGCGTCCACCGGTCCGAGTCCCAGCGGTAACAAAGAGAGCGAAACGGCTCCAACGAGCCGGAGACCATTCCCGGAATCGGGACGAGCCCCCCAGGAGTACCAGGACCCATGAACATCTCATGAACATCTGTAGCTGCGTGGTCTACGCCAAGCCCGGCCAGGGGCCGGAGGTGGCGGCCCGACTGGACGAAATACCCGGGGTGGAGGTCCACGGCGGGGTGACCGAGGGCAGGCTGGTGGTCACCCTGGAGGACACGCCCGAGACCCTGGCGGCCGACACCCTGGGGGCCCTGAGCCAGATCCCAGGCGTCATCAACACGGTCCTGATCTATCACTACGGCGGAGAGGACATCTCCAACCAGGCCCCTTCGCCGCAACCAGATCCCCTCGGAGGAGCAGCCCCATGAGCATCACCCGGCGTGACTTCATCAAGTCCCAGGCAGCCATCGCCGCGGCGGCGGCTGCGGGGGTCACCCTCCCGCTCGGCATCGCCGCCCAGGCCGCGGAGGAGGACGAGGGCATCCGCTGGGACAAGGCCGCCTGCCGCTTCTGCGGTACCGGCTGCTCGGTCCTGGTCGGGGTGAAGGACGGGCGCGTGGTGGCGAGCCAGGGGGATCCGGACGCCCCCGTGAACCGGGGACTCAACTGCATCAAGGGCTACTTCCTGCCCAAGATCATGTACGGGCGCGACCGGCTCACCCAGCCCCTGCTGCGCAAGACCAATGGCCAGTTCGACAAGAACGGGAAGTTCGAGCCGGTGTCCTGGGACGAGGCCTTCGACGTCATGGCCGAGAAGTGGAAGGAGGCCATGAAGAAGGAGGGGGGACCCACCCGGGTCGGCATGTTCGGCTCCGGCCAGTGGACCGTCTGGGAGGGCTATGCCGCCTCCAAGCTCATCAAGGGCGGCCTGCGCTCCAACAACCTGGACCCCAACGCCCGGCACTGCATGGCCTCGGCCGTCGTG